>CAKZMS010000001.1 GCA_937128785.1 uncultured Opitutaceae bacterium
CGGCGGCTGCTCAAGTCATCCTGCCAGTTGGAGCTGCTCGATCTGTTTGCCTGCAATCAGAAGGAACGTGCCGCGTTTGATGCGGCCTATCAAGGGTGGCATGAGCTGTTGGCGGAAAAGCAACGACTGGTGGCCCAGGATCGATTGTCGCCCGATCAGATAGATTTTCTTACCCAACAGTTGGCACAGCTCGAATCGCTGGATCTGGCCCCCGAATCAATCGAGGCCCTGGAAAGAGATTTCAATCGGATCAGCCGGGCGCAGGAGATGTTGGGGGTGGCGACGGAAATTGAGCGGGGGCTGAACGGCGAGGGTGGGGTGGGCGAACAGCTTGCGCCCATGCTCCGCAGTGGTCGGGAGCTGGGGGAATTGGATGAGGAAGCCGGTGCCTTGGCCGATCGCCTGCAGGCACTCGGGATCGAGATCGCCGATCTTGCGGGTGAATATGCCGCGCTGGGCGGTGACTTGCACTTTGAACCGGAGGAAGTGGAAGATCTGACTCGTCGCATGGATGCCTGGATGGATGCCAAACGGAAGTTCGGTTCGGATCCGTCCGTGGTCGCCACGGAGCGAGAGGCCATGCGTCTGAAGCTGGCGGCGCAGGGTGATATCGAAGGCACGTTGGCGAAGTTGGATGAGCGCATTGCGACTGCGCATGCCAAGGCCAGCGAAGTGGCGGCCAAACTGCGGAAGACACGGACCAAGGCGGCGAAGGCGTTGGCCAAGACGGCCGCGGATTCGATTTCCCAACTCGGTTTCAAGAAAGCGGAATTTGTCATCGAAGTGCGACCCTTGGAGGAACTCATCTCGACGGGAGATTGCGCGGTGGAATTCATGTTTTCGCCGAACGTGGGCGAGGACGTGCAGCCCTTGAGTCGCATTGCGTCCAGTGGCGAGTTGGCGCGGGTGATGTTGGCCCTGAAAACCGTGCTGGCGGAAATCGATTCCGTGCCCGTGTTGGTATTCGATGAGGTCGACGCCAATGTGGGCGGTGAAATCGGTCGGGTGGTAGGGGAGAAGATGGCTTCGATTGGCCAGAATCACCAAGTGATCTGTGTGACCCATCTGCCGCAGGTGGCTGCGCAAGGAGCCGGGCACTTTGTGGTGGAGAAGGATCAGTCAAAGGATCGCGCCGAGGTCACAATTCGAGGCATCCATGAACGGAACGACGAACGCATCGATGAACTCGCGCGTATGCTGGGCGATCGCAAGGCCTCGAGTGCCCGGGCGCATGCGGCCGAGTTGTTGCAGACTGACTGATCCGGTCTGCGACGGGGGTGTTTCACGTTCAGTTTCTGATCGCGGATTTGGGTTCCGCTGTGGCGCCATCGGGAGCAGATTGGAGCGATGAACAAGTTACCCCTGACTGTAATCATTGGCGTGGTGTGGGTAGTGGCGGGATTGGTAGCAGCAGCCGAGTCCTCAACCGATCTTCGGGCTGGTCGAAATTATATCCCCACCGAGGTGTATTCGCTCGAGGAGGACCAAAAGGTGTTGGCGGCGTTTGCCGGGCTCCGGGTCGCCGATGTGAGTGATGGCCTCGATGCCGTGGGAATGATGGGCAACATGCTCGTCGATCCGGCGATTCATCCGCTCTGGAAAGATCCGGAGAACTACCGCCACCGCATTATCGGCATCGCGGTAACAGCCCGCTACGTGCCGAGTAATGAGCCTCTGCCGGGGGTGCTGCCGGAGGAGGAATTTGTTGCCTGGGTGGGGAACTTCTACAACGAGAAGTCTTCCGAACCGTTCCTGGAGCTACTCCGGGAAGGCAGCGTGCTCGTGATCGATGATGCCGACAATGATGTGGGCTCAATCGGTTCCGCGAATATTCTCATCTGGAAGCGCGCCGGCGCAGTCGGCGTCATCACCGACAGCACCTCGCGCGACACGGACGAAATTATCACGCAGCAGGTGCCTCTTTATTACAAAGGACCCGGACGCGGAATCCGACCCGGCCGCAATGAAATCGAATCAGTCAATCGCCCCATTGTGCTGGGGGACGTGCAGGTGCGTCCCGGCGATGTGGTGGTTGCGGATGGCGACGGGGTGGTGGTCGTGCCCCGCGAAGTCGCCTTCAAGGTGGCCGCCTATGCGCACAAGATCATCGAAGGTGACAAAGCCGCCCGTCGCGACCTCTATGAAAGTCTGGGCCTGCCACAGGATCCCTCCGTCGAGTAGGTTTAGCTCAGGCCTCCTGAGCCGAGACCGACGTGTCTCCGGCATGAAGTAACGTATTACGTTACAAAGTCGCGGGGGCAGTGGTCTGATATTGGGTGCAAACAGTGATGCCTCAAGGTGGCATGCTCCGCCGGCGCACCGGGCGAGCGGATCGCCATGAAGTAACGTATTACGTTACAAGTTAAGACTGCCGAATGGGTAGATGGGGAACTCCGATGACGGCATTCCCATGACGGTTTTGCTGAAAGTTTAGGGTGGCCGGGGATCCGTGGTCTTCCCGCCCGCTTGTAACGTAATACGTTACTTAATTGCGGGGCGGGGATTTAACGGGGAGGGTCTTGGTGGGTTGCTTTGGCGGAGGCCCAGCAGATGAGGAACAGCGTCTTTTCGGCATCGGGCATGGTCGAGCCGGCGCGGAGGTATTCGTAGATGCGTTGGCGGGGCACGCCGAGTTCGCGCGCCAACTTGGCTTTCTCTCCCCGGCGTGCAGTGTGGAAGATGATCAGTTCGCGCAGGTGATTCCACAGCGGGGTTTGGGGACCTGGCTTGAGCGTGGCACCCCGTGGTGGTTTCGATCGTCGGCGTCTCGTTTTTATCTGCTTGGCCGCCTCTCGGGCGGCGGCGAGGGAAAGTTCAAGAAAGCCTTCAACCAGCGCGGCGGGCAAAGACATCGAGGGGTGTATGATGTGAGTGCTCATGGGACATGAGTTTAGCATGTGCCGGCGGGCATGTAACGTAATACGTTACTTTGGATTGGGGTTTGCGGGGGAGGAGGGAGCAGGGTAGCGGATGGGGATGCGAAAATTGCGATGGATCGGTTTGGTGGCGGCGATGGGGATGCTGGCGGTGAGCGGTTGGTCGCAGCCGTTGCGGGGGTTGTTTTTCAGCAAGTCATCGGGATGGGAGCATGATGTGATCAAACGCTCCGAGGATGGCGGCATGAGTCACGCCGAGAAGGTGCTGGCCAAACTGGGCACGGAACGCGACATGGCCTTCAGTTTCAGCAAGGATGGGAGCAAATTCTCGCCGAAGTATCTGGCCGGGTTTGATGTGATCTTTTT
>CAKZMS010000002.1 GCA_937128785.1 uncultured Opitutaceae bacterium
GGCGCCCTGGCGGATCCATTTCTGCAGCTTCGGAGTGGCGCTGAACTGGTGGCGAGTAACCAAAGCTGGGGTTCGTTGACCAACCAAGCGGAGGTTATCAGCACCACCATGACCGTGGGCGGTTTCGCTCTGGATGCCGGGTCGGACGACGCGGTCCTGCTCGTCGATCTCGCTCCGGGGTCCTACACGGTCGAACTCTCCGGGGCCGATGGCGGCACTGGGGTTGGCTTGGTCGAAGTGTATCGCGTGCCGTAGATCCAGGGTAGGGCGCGTCTTGCCGAGCCCGCCGTTTCATCCGGCAAGGTCCGGCAAGGTTTGGCCACTCCACCGCAGTCGGCGTGCGGGGCCAGCACGCCCTACCAACCGCGCCAAGGATCCAGGTGATACGGATTTGGCATGGTTTTGCCTTTGCGCTTGGAACGCTTTTTTGCGGCGATGGCCGGTGATGCGTATTACCGGCCTTGCCATCGTCCCGCCCCCCACTGCCTCCGATCTTCCCCAGGTCACCCCCGAATTGCTCGCTTCGGTTTTAGCCCGCTATTCCCGCAGTAACGACGGGATCCACACCATCCTCGACAAGGTGGCCCTGGCCAACCCCGACGCCTCCATTGATCGCATCCTTAAGTTCGTCGATTACGGGCACGCCTCGATCGGCGGTTTGACCGGTGGTCTCGCCATCGCATTGGACGATGTCTCGATGTGGCTGGCGCTGAAGGTGTGCGAGCTGGCGCAGAGGGCCGAGGGGCAGGAATCAAGCACGCGCTACATCACAATGGATGCCGACAACCTGCCGGATCCGTCCGAGATCGGCATTCCAGCTGACTTGGCCGGTCGTTGGCGCGACCTGATGGCGCGCTCTTTTACGGCCTATCATGCGGAATACGAACGCCTCGATGCGCTGGGGAAGGCCGAACCGGAACGCATCCGGTTGCCCGAAGGCGCCAAGCCCGCCCTGGAAAAACGGTTGCGCAAAAATTTCGCCCTGGATCGCGCCCGTTATTTCATCCCCATGGCGACCCGCACCAATCTCGCGCTGGTGCAGAGCTCGCGCATGTGGGCGGCGACCGTAAAGCACCTCGACTCGCTGCCGCATCCCGAAGCCAAGGCGGCGGCCGCCTTGATCCGCGAAGAGTTGATCAAACAGTCACCGCGTCTGATGCGCCACAGTTACGCCGAGGGTTCTTACGCGGCCCAAGCGAAGCAGGAGCTCCAAACCAGCTTGGCGATGGGCTTGGAGCGCCTGAGCACGGAACCTTTGGCCGATGAAGTTTGGGTGAAGGTCGATCGGGAGGCACCGCCGTGGTTGGCCGAACAGCAATCCGTAGCTGATGCCTTGCAGCACCGGGCAAACCGTTACGGTTACCAAGGCACGGCAACCCGACGCATGCGGGTTTCGTTTGCCTGGAACAATATGGCGCTGGCCGAGCTACGCGATCTCAACCGCCATCGCACCGGTCATCGCTGGACCCCCTGTATCCAAGCCGGATTCTATCTGCCGCCCGAAATGGACCGATCGGCGCACCAGGACTTGCTGGCCGATCAAGCGGAGTTGACCCGCGAATTGATGCAGCGGGGGAGTGAGGCTTACGTCTATTCGCTGCTGCTCGGGGCCCAGACCCCCTTCGAGCACACGACTCAAGCGGACAAGTTCATCTATGAAGTCGAATTGCGCACCGGTATGGGGGCGCATTTCCGCTACGCCGAACACGCCAGCGCGGTCCTCCATGAGTTTCTGCGGCAGGTTCCCGAAGCCGCAGATTGGGTGGAAGAAGGCACGGCGGCGCCCGAGTAGTGGCCGATCTGATCGCGGAGATTAGGCTTGCCGCATATGGTTACCAGACAAGCCTTAGCTCCCGAATGCGGCGCCTAGTTTCCAGCTTGTTCTTGTTCGCCTCGATGGTTTCGGCCAACGGGCTTGTTGCTGGGCAAATTATCCGGTCCCCCTCCGCTAATTCGATCTTTGCGAAGGGATCGTTGGTCATGGCCAAAGAGTCGCAAGCAACCGTGATGCGACCGGGAGCGATGCGTTCCTCGACCTTCGCTCAGTCCACGCAACCCAGCCTGTGGCTGAGCGATAAAAAGGGGATCCGCCAATCGCGCCGACCGGTCAACCGCATGCCGGCGGTGACATCCCGGGCTCGCCTTCCCGTGTCCTCCTCCTCCGCCCTGGTGAACTCGTCCGGCTTGCACGTTTACTCGCCCCCATCCGTCACACTGAAGCCTGCTTCAACTGGCGCCAAACTCCAACGCCGTCGCTGATGAGTCGATTCCGGGTTCTGCAGTTCAACATGCAGTTTGGACAAGTCTGGGATGAAAAGAATCCGGACGGGGCTCCAATCGATGTGCAGTGCGCCATCGATGAAATTACCCGCCATGATGCCGACATCATCATGCTACAGGAGGTTGAGAAAGTGGACTCCGGCGGGGTCCAAACTCAACCCCCACCCCATTTTTCCCGTCTGCAGGAGGCGTTGCCCGGTTACGATTCCTATTTCGCTTATCCGAAAGAAGACTCCCGTGAACTGCCGTTTGGCATTGGTTTGGCCATCTTCTCTCGCACGCCGCTGAGTGCGGTGTTTCGCGAAGACATTCCGTCTCCCCCCTTGGAGTTTGATTTCTTTGGTGAGACCAAAACGCCGACCGACCGGGTCCTGATCGGCGCGCGCACGGCGATCGATGGCCGCGAGGTGAGTCTGATCAATACGCACTTGCTCGCGTTCTTCATGCTCAAGTCCAGCAGCGAGACCCATGGCGGCCAGCGTGCCCAGGTGGGCGAACTCCTGCGCGATGCCACCGATCCCACCATCCTGTGTGGGGACTTTAATGTCAGTAACACCGCTTCGCTCGTGGAGGAATACAGTAAGTTTGGGTTTCAGACCGTGCAGTCGGAGGAAATCACGTGGCGGCGCCACCCCTACGTGCTGGACCACGTGTTTTACAATGCGGCCTTCCGGTGCGTGGGGCACGAAGTGACTCCCACCCAATCGTCCGACCATCACGTGTTGTTGGCCGATTTCGAATTTGCCGATTGATCAGTTTTAACGCCGGCGCAGCGCGACGGCATCGTGGGCGCCGTCGATGCAGCGCGGATGATGGGCCACCACTTCAAACCAAGGGCCCCAGCGGTCGTGGATGTATTCGATGGAATGATACGCAACCATGTAGAAGTCAGGCAGCCCAGCGGTGACTTCGCCGGTGCGGTAGGCGAACCCCGTCTCTTTCACCTCGGCCGCGACGCCGGGGTCCTTTTGCCAGTAATGCTCTCCGTGGAAGGAAGGCACCAACCGGCCGCCCGGGGCCATGATCCGGTGGAGTTCGCGCACCCACGCCATCTGCAAATCTTCGGGTAGGTGGGTGAACACGGAAACCGAATAGATCGCATCGAAATATTCGTTGGCGAAGGTCGTCGGCGGTTCGGTCGGGTTGGTATAAAACTGACCGATATGTCCGAGGTTGGCCTGATTCCAGGCGATCGACTCTCCGTCAATATCACAGCCCCAGATCTCCCCCGCGTGACTCACCTCCGCGAAACTGCGCAGGACGCGCCCGCAGCCGGAGCCGAAATCAAGGATCCGTTTTGCCTGAGGCAGAGGATAGTCCGCGGCGGCAAAGACTCCCGCGATTTGATCAAACATTTCGCGACCGGCGGGGTAGAAGCGATCCCCCCAAACACTGCCGACTTGGCGCACCTGCAGATGATCGGGGGGAGGTGAAACCGGGGAGAGGTAAACCGGATGGATGGTTTTGGTTTCTCCCCAATGCAGTTCCAGCGCGAGTGAGTCACCCGAGAGCGCTCCCGACCCCAGTTTACCGGCAAAGCCGACTAGGTGCGGCCACTCGGGATGAGACTCCCGAAGGTCGCTCCGTTCGTGCAGAGCGAGCCACTCCGTGTCACTGCCGCCATTCCCCACCGCTTTGATTGGTTCACGCGCTGCGACCCAGCCACTCACTTCGAATGGGGCACCCAGCGGGGTTTCCCGGGGGTGATCCAAGTGTAATTTGAAGGGGGCTTCAGACATTTGCCTGCGGAGTCTTTGAGGGACGCAGGGGGGCGCAATGGAAATGAGCAGCACTTTCCCCTTGCCAATCTAGGGAAGGGGGCCTTACCCTAGTAGATCTAGGGAAGTTATGAGCAAGATTGAATTACTCCAAGGAACCTTGGACCTTTTGGTCCTCCGCGTTTTGCAAGCCGCTCCGATGCATGGGTTCGGCATTGCCCAAAAGATCCATCTCCTCTCCGCCGATGCCCTGCGCATTGAAGAGGGGTCACTTTATCCGGCGTTGTATCGCATGGAGCGAAAGGGATGGATCGAAGCGGAGTGGGGCGTCTCGGAAAACAACCGCCGGGCCAAGTTCTATCAGCTCACCCGCCAGGGCCGGAAACAACTGGTGGCGGAAACCGCCACGTGGCAACGACTGGCCGCTGCCGTGGGTGAGGTGCTGGCCAAGGCCGACTAACCGGAGCTCGGACGATGTGGAAACGAACCATTCAAACGATCAAGACCCTGTTCCGCCGGAACCGGGTGGAAGCGGAAATGGCCGAGGAAATGCGCTTTCACCGCGAAGCGCAGGTGCAGTCCAACCTGGACGCGGGGATGTCGGAATCTGAAGCCTACGCCGAGGCGAACCGCCGGTTCGGCCCTCGCGGTGGCATCGAAGAGGAGGCGCGCGCCGCTCGTGGATTTGTCTGGTTCACCCACTTCAAGCAGGACCTGCGTTACGGGGCGCGCATGCTCTGCAAGCACAAGGGATTCACCTCGGTCGCCGTGCTCACCTTGGCCTTGGGTCTCAGCGCGAACATGACCGTGTTCTCCGTAATCGATGTGTTCTTTTTCCAACCGATCACGGGGGTGGAGAAATCCGAGGAACTGGTGGTGATGACACGCGATGATCCGCGGAACCAATTCGCTTCGTCCATCTCCTGGGCGGATTACGAAGACTATCGGGATAACGTCCCTGGGTTGAGTGAGCTGGCCGTGATCTTGTTTCGACCTGCGCATCTCAGTCGACCGGGGCAGGCGGCGCACCGCACGTGGATCGAGTTCGTCAGTCCTAACTACTTTACATTGGCCGGCACCCAACCGGCTTTGGGGCGTTTGTTCCTCCCCGGCGAGGGCGTGGCAACGGGCGCGGATATGACGGTGGTGCTCTCCCACCGCTACTGGCGAGATCAGCTGGGGAGCGACCCTTCTGTGGTCGGTAGCTCGATCATGGTAAACGGCCAAACCTGCGAAGTGGTGGGCGTCGCGGCCGAGGAGTTTACGGGGATGCAGTGGGGCATATCGCCGGCGCTGTGGACTCACGTGAAATCGGCTCCGGCCCTGTTGCATTGGGAGGAGGCGTTTTTAACCGACCGTAATTGGAACGCCCTGCGGGCGGTGGGACGAACCGCTCCCGGGGTCGGGTTGGAGCAAGTCATTGCGCAACTCGCGATCGTTGACCAACGACTTGCCGGGTTGCACGCGGCTGGTTCGATGGACGATGTCGTGACCCGGGTGGTGCCGGAACAGCGCAGTCGTCCCGACCCATCGGTCAGTGGATTTCTGCCGCTCGCGGCCACGGTCTTTCTGGGGCTCGTTTTGATGATCCTGCTCATCGCCTGCGCCAATGTCGCCAATCTGCTTTTTGCGCGGGCGGCCACCCGTCAACGAGAGATGGCGATTCGCGCCTCCATGGGAGCAACCCGCGGTCGACTCACCCGCCAGTTGTTGACCGAGAGCCTGCTCCTGGCCCTCTTGGCGGGCTCGGTCGGCTGGGGATTGAGCTATGTTGCCGGGACCATGATGGCGGGGTTTAGCCCGAGCGGGGACATTCCGATGTCGGCGAGCGCCAATACCGGAAGTATCTGGACGGTGGTATTCGCCATCGGCGTTTCGCTGGTCGCCGGTGTCGTGACCGGGGTGTTGCCGGCGTTGCGCGCAAGTCGCTTGGATCTTGTGCAGGTGATCAAAGGCGGGGCCGCGGGCGATCGCAAGCGGCACTGGCTCCGGGACATGTTGGTGATCTCCCAGGTCACGTTTTGCGCGGTCGTTTTGGTCGCGGGAGGATTGTTCATGCGCAGTCTGCAGCAGGCCGCGCAGATTGAACTCGGGTTTAATCCGGATAATCTGGCGATGGCCTCCCTGGATCTGGATCTGCAGGGTTACAGTGCCGAGCGCGGGCAGCTTTTCCTCGATGAAATGACGGCGGAACTGGCCGCGTTGCCGGCGGTGGAATCAGTCAGTTACGGTAACGTGCTGCCGATGGGCACCAGCCCGGGACTGCGCGAGGTGGCCGATGCCGATTCGCCGCTGCTCGACGACACGGGGCGCCGGGAAGGGGAGATCCAAGCCGCGAGCAACATTGTGGAAGTCAATTTCATCAAGACGATGGAATCGGGTCTCGTTCGCGGACGGGATTTTACGGAGTTCGATACCGTGGATTCGCCCCCGGTTATCATCGTCAATCAGGCGCTGGCCGAGAAGATCTGGCCCGGCGAAGATCCGCTGGGCAAGCGGGTGACGTTTCGATGGGGTGAGCCGATGGAGGTCGTGGGTGTCGTCCCCACGGGCAAGTATGTCATGATCAGCGAGGCCCCGCGACCGGCCTACCTGCAACCGTATGCCCAGGCTTACAATGCGCCCATCACGCTATTTCTCCGGACCCGCGGAGATCCGGCGGGAGTGATCCCGCAGATGCGCGGTGTCCTGCAACGCATGGATTCGGATCTGCCGATTTTTAATACCCAAACGATGGCAGAACATCTGCGCTCGAGTGCCTTTGGTTTCATGCCGATGCGCATGGCCGCCTATGTCGCCGGCGGGCAGGGGATCATCGGCCTGCTGCTGGCCGTCATGGGAGTCTATGGCGTGGTCGCTTACTCCGTGAGTCAGCGCACCCGCGAGATAGGTATCCGCCTGGCCCTGGGGGCGGATCGTTCCGATGTATTCCGGCTCGTGGTGCGTGGAGGACTCAGCCTGATCATGGTCGGACTGGTCTTGGGGCTCGTCATCGCCTTAGGCGTGTCACTGGTCCTGTCGGGACTACTTGTCGGGTTGGGTGCGTTTGATCTTCCGGTGTTCGGCGGCGTGGCCGTCGGACTGGTGGTGATCTCACTGCTGGCTTGCTACCTGCCGGCGCGACGGGCGATGTCCATCGACCCCGCCATTACCTTGAAGTGTGAATAGAACCTAGCTCTCGCGGACCCGGTTCTTCTCATCCTCGCGTTCCTCTTCCAGGCGGGCTCGCTCGCTGGCAATCTGGGTGCGCACCTGTTCGGCTTCTTCCATATTCTGAGAACTTAAAGCTTCCTCGAGCTTCTGTTTCAAAAATATCTCCCGTTCCGCGATCTTGCCTTCAAAGACCTGGTCGATCTCCGCGAGTTTGGCCTTCTGTTCATCACTGAGCGATTTCTTGGCGGAAGGATCGGACTGCTCCAACCGCTCCATGGCGAGTTCGTAGGCGCTTTTCATGTTGTTGCAGGTATCAGGTGAAACGTAGGCCAATGACAAGCCAGAGAATCGTAACCAGAGGCGGTCCCCACCAGCGCCATCGATTCTGGGGGGATAGGACCTCGCGAACCATCACGATGGCGGCCAACACCAGGAACATCCCGGTCTGCCCCCACCAGGCGCTCATGAATTCGGCCGGGTGACTGGCGCCGCTGCCCAACCCCCAGCGCAGTGCCTCCCGCATGATCCCCAGCACCAAGGCCGCCGCGTGAGTAAACCAGAGCGCCCAGGGCCCGACTCCGACCAAGCCGCAAAGGATGCCGACGAACCCACCCGAGATGACCAATCCAGCCAGCGGAACCAGCAACATGTTAGCATAGAAGGCCAACGGGGTAAACCAGCCGAAAAACGTGACGCTGGACAGGATGCCAATCAGGGATGCCGCCCACGTCAGCGCCCCCGCCATGAGCACCACCTCGGTGCGAGACTGCACCCATCGTTGCCGAGGCGAGAGCGAGGCCACCGGCAGATCCCGCCAAGGCTGCACCAATCGCTGCCAGTGTTCGCCGAGCGGGACTCCGTATAGCAACAGTGCGAACACGATGGCATAACTCATCTGAAACCCGGCGGAGAAGAGCTGCATGGGATCCCACAGCAAGACCAGTAGGGCAGAGGCGGCGATGGCCGCGACGGAGTTGCCGGGAGCCCGCCAGACGCGCGCGCCATGGAAACAGGTAATCATGAGCCATGCCCGCACGGCCGACGGGGTCTGCCCGATGAGATCCACATAGCCCAGCAACAAGCCGGATCCGATGATGAACGCAGTGAGTCGAGATATTCGCAGTGCGCGCAGCAGACCATGCAGGACCGCCGCAATCACTCCGATATGCAATCCGCTGATGGCGAACAGGTGCATGGTGCCACTGCGCATGAAAAGCGATTTGGCGTCGTCGGTCAGTTCGTGCCGCTGTCCCAATAGCATGGCCTGCATGGCGCCAACCAGCTCTGGGTGGTCCTCGAGATCCTGGGCCAGGATCTTCGCCGCCCGTGATCGCAGCTCGTCCCGGGCTTGAGCGTAGGCTGACGGCGTCGTGGTGTTCTCCAGCCACCTGCCTTGGCGGATGCGGAAGTTGTAGCCGGAGTCAGCCAAGTAGGCGGAAAACTCCGATTCGGGGTCGGGCCCCAGCGGGGTAAGCTGCCCAATCAATTTCAGTCGACTCCCCCGCGCCAACGCCGCTTTCGTTTCGGGGGGTGGTCGTCTCAGTTGCACCTGCACTTTTTGCCCGACGATCTCCTCACTGGGGGCATGGGCCGAAACCACCCTGCCACCGAAGCTGAACGAACGATGCGAGTAAGCCGAAGCGAAGATGCGATCGACCCCCACGACCACCGTGACTTCGCGATCCGGTAATTTCGCCCACTCCGGCAGGGTCTGTCGTTGGTGGTCGTGATGCAGCGCTCCAAATGACAGGCCGGTCAGGATGATGCCGAGTGCCCACCACCGATGGTCGCTCCGCCGGGCTGCGATCATCGTGGCGGCACCGATTCCCAGTCCCGCATAGCAAATCCCGGTGGGGAGGCGGCCGGAAAGGAGACCCGAAAGGGTGATGCCGCCGATGAGCGGAAGAATCAGCCACAGCAGGGGCGCGCGATTGGAACCGGTTGAGCCGGAGGCGTGCATCAGGGGAAAAACAGGCGACGGGTAAGCAAAGCGGGACTTTCCCTCTCTAGCGGATTTGGTTCATGTTACCAACTCTCTGATGCCCGACTCTTCCCAGTCCGATTTCTTTGCCCCGGAACCCACGGAATCTTCCGATGGTGCGATTCGTACCGGGCAACCGTTGGCCGCTCGCATGCGACCGCGCGCTTTGGCGGAAATGGTGGGTCAGGAGCAATTGACCAAATCAGGGGCGTTGTTGCCGCAACTTATCAGCACCGATCGGTTTGGCAGCCTGCTATTCTATGGTCCGCCGGGCTGTGGCAAAACCAGTTTCGCGGAAGTCATCGCGCGAGAAACGAAAAGTCGATTCGTCCGGGTGAATGCCGTCATGTCCAACGTCGCCGAGCTTCGCGAGATTCTCAGCATCGCGCGCAAGATGCCGGAATCGCGCACGCTGCTGTTCATCGACGAACTCCATCGGTTCAATAAGTCGCAACAGGATCTGTTGTTGCCGGATGTCGAGGAAGGCACGGTGCGGCTGATCGGTGCGACGACGCACAACCCCGGGTTTTACGTCAATCCGCCGCTGTTGTCCCGCAGCCACCTCTTTCGCCTGGAGCCGTTGTCCACCGAGGCGGTTGCGACGGTATTGCGTCGAGCCTTGACCGACACCGAACGCGGTCTGGGTGACCGGCAGCTTCAGGCCGAGGACAAGGTGCTCACCGATTTGGCCGTGCTCTGCGATGGCGATCTGCGGCGGGCGTTGAATGCCCTCGAAGTGATCGCCCTCAGCTTGCCGGAAGATCGGACCGAAATTACGGAAGGAGAGTTGGAGGTCTTTGCCCGCGAGCGTCGGATTCGTTATGACGCCAACGAGGACGAGCACTACGACACAATCTCCGCGTTCATCAAAAGCTGCCGGGGCGGTGATCCGGATGCCGCGATGTATTGGTTGGCCAAAATGCTGGCAGGAGGGGAGGACCCCCGCTTCATCGCGCGGCGGTTGGTGATTCTGGCCAGTGAAGATATTGGATTGGCGGATCCGTTTGCCCTTCCGCTGGCGACCGCGGCTCTCCATGCCGTCGATTTTGTCGGCTTGCCCGAAGCGGAACTGACCCTGGCCCACGCCACCCTGCACATTGCCTGCGCGCCCAAAAGCAACTCAGCCACCAAGGCCTTGGCCGCGGCCAAACAGGCGCTCAAGTCAGCCCCGGTTCAGCCGGTTCCGCTGCCGCTGCGAGACAAGGGCGGAAAAGCCAGCAAGCGGGTGGGGCACGGGAAAGGTTACGTCTATTCGCATGATTTTCCGGAAGGTATTTCCGGGGAGGACTATTTGGAAACGCCCCTCCAGATCTATGAGCCGTCCGCCCATGGCCTGGAGTCTCGCATCGCCGATCGATTGGCGCGTTGGCGGAAGCTTAAAGCGGAGGCCAAGCAGAACCCGCCTTGATCCGGCATTACTGATGCCGGGTTGGCGGAACTTCGGAATGGTCAAAGCGATACTCGCGAAAGAAGTCGGTCGCCTCCTGGGCGGCCGCCGCGGAAACTCCCGCCAGTAAGGCGATCAAGAGCGAGAGTATCGCGGTGAGTTTTTTTCGGTCAGGCAGCTCTACCCGGATCCGATCGAGGACGACAATCAGGATCATTACCAAAGCGAGATAACTCATCCAAGAATAGTAGTAGGGCCACATCCTCTGGGCGGCCCAAACCTGGTATTTTTCGGTCACGCTGAGTAGCAGATTGGGAGCAAACACCATAAAGGTCAGCAAGCCGACCAGCGGGCCCCGGCGCAGGGGTGAGGCGAAGGAATGGGTCGGGCACCGCGATCGCAGAAACAGCCAAGTGACGGCTCCGACCCCGCCGCAAAGGAGGTAGCTGGCGGGGCCCAGATTAGAGAACAGGCGTTCCAGAAAAACTTCTGGCCCGGTAAACATGGGCGACTCCGTACCCTGCCAACGCGGCTGGAGCCACAACTCCAGTCCGGGTAGGGCGCCCCG
>CAKZMS010000003.1 GCA_937128785.1 uncultured Opitutaceae bacterium
ACCGACGAGTAGGTCGAGTGGGTCTGGAGCGCATTGAAGTAGCGGGCGATGGCGCCGACGTTCTTGTCGATCGACCACTCGTTGTCGTTGAGGACGACGATGAACTTCTTGGTGGTCTCGGCGATGTTGTTGAGCGCCTCGAGCGTGGGGCCGCAGGTGAAGGCGGCGTCGCCGGCGAGGGCGACGACATGGGAGTCCTCCTTGAGCTGGTCGCGGGCGGCGGCCATGCCGAGGGCGGCGGAAAGGGCGGTGCCGGCGTGGCCGGCACCGAACGCGTCATGTTCGCTCTCGGCCCGGTAGAGGAATCCGCTGGCGCCTTCGGAGTGTCGCAACTTGGCGAAAAAGTCGCCGCCGCGCCCCGTCAGCAGTTTGTGCACGTAGCCTTGGTGGGCGACATCGAAGACAAATTGATCCTTCGGCGTTTCAAAAACACGGTGGAGACCGAGACACAGTTCGACGACCCCGAGGTTGGGCCCGACGTGCCCGCCCTGAGTGGACGTCACCGCGATGATCTGGTCGCGAATCTCCTGCGCCAGACGCGGAAGGTCGGTGGCGGGGAGGGCTTTGACGTCTTCCGGCCCAGCGATGGTGGGCAGGATGGGAGGAAGGGAAGCGTCCGGGGAGTCGGCCGATTGGCTCATACAGTGTAGTTGGCAGGAAAGTTAGTCTTCCTGTGCAGTCGTCTCAAAAGGCTCGAAGCTGTCGCTGCCGTCCTTATTACGTTTAAGTTGTTCGATCCGAAGCTCCGCCGCCTTGAGGTGCGATTCACACTGCTTGAGGAGCTGGGTGCCTTCTTCAAACTGGGTGAGGAGTTCAGCCAAGGGCACGTCGCCGTCTTCCATCTTGGTGACGATGGATTCCAGCTTTTCGAGCGCCTCCTCGTAGGAGAGCTCTGTTGCCTTGGATTTGGTCATAACGCGCCAACATGCCCTCGCTGGGGCCCATTTCAATGCAATACGCTACTTAGATTTGCGGAGATTTTGAATTCGATTGCTGCGTTCCCGCGCCAATGATCAGGTTTTCGTTTCAACCATGAAGTATTGGTCCGAGTTTTTTATTCCCACTCTCAAGGAAAGTCCGGCGGACGCCGAAATCGCTTCCCATAAACTGCTGGTGCGTGCCGGCCTCGTCCGCAAGCTGAGCGGCGGCCTGTATACCTATATGCCGGCGGGCCTGCGGGTTATGCGCACAATCTCCGAAATCTGCCGAGAGGAGCTGGATCGCGCAGGAGCGATCGAAATGTGGATGCCCCACGTCCATCCGGCGGAGAACTGGAAAAAAGGCCCCCGCTGGGCCGCGGCCCGAGAAATCATGTTTCGGGCCGATCACGCTGGCGACCGACAGAAACCCTCCGAAGACCCAGAGTTCGTGCTCGGACCCACCCACGAAGAGGTGGTGACGCCATTGGCTGGCGCCGAGATCAATAGTTATCGGGACCTGCCCAAGAATTTTTACCAGATCGCCACCAAGTTCCGGAATGAAATCCGGCCTCGTTACGGCCTGATGCGGGCCCGGGAGTTTGTCATGATGGACGCCTATTCGTTCGATGTGGACGATGACGCCTCGGTGGTTGCCTACCACAAAATGAAGGCGGCCTATGAGGCGTTCTTCAAACGCGTGGGCGTCTTGGCCATCGCGGTTGAGGCCGATACCGGAGTGATGGGCGGCAGCTACTCGCATGAATTTATGGTGCCTGCCGAAGTGGGCGACGATGACGTGATCTATTGCGAAGAAAGCGGCTATGCGGCCAATCGCGAGAAGGCGACCAGTGGTTTGGTCCCCGCCGATATCGCGGATGCAGCGCTGGAAGCTGAGGTGGAGAAATTTGCCACGCCGGGAGTCACCACCATCGCCGCATTGGCGAAGGAGCCCTACATCGTCGCTGCGGACCAGCAGTTCAAAACCCTGGTCTACGTCGGCGATGAGAAACCATTTCTGGTCATCCTCCGCGGCAACGATGATCTGGAAGAAGCAAAGTTGAGTGCACTGGGTTTTAGTGTGGTGCGACCCGCGACACCGGAGGAGATCGAGCCCATCCTTGGTGCCAAACCGGGCAGTCTGGGCGCCGTCAAAGGCACCATCAAATCCCCGGACCAACTCGCCGGAATCTTTGCGGACCACGCCATTAAATTGATCGGCAACGGCACGACCGGCGCCAACGAAGACGGGTACCACCTGCGTCACGTTAACATTGGTCGTGACCTCGCGATCACCGGATGGGGTGATTTCCGCACCGTGAAAGCCGGGGAGCCGTGTCCGCAGTGCGGTCAGCCGCTCAAGAGCCGTCGGGGCATTGAAGTCGGGCACATCTTCAAGCTCGGCACCAAGTATGCGGAGTGCTTCGAGGCCACCTACATGGATGACCAGAAACAGACCCATCCTTTGGTCATGGGTTGTTACGGCATCGGTATCAGTCGCACGCTGCAGGCCGTGATTGAGCAAAGCCACGACCAGAACGGTATCGTGTGGCCATGGGCAATTGCGCCTTACCAAGTGCTGATCACGGTGCTCGATCCGGATATGGCCGAAGCCAAGGAGGTGGCCAACGCGGTGGGTGTCGCCGCCGAATTGGTCGGAGCCGACGTCTTGGTCGACGATCGCGACGGGCGACCGGGGGTTAAATTCAAGGACGCCGATCTCGTGGGCTTCCCGTTGCGTGTCACCATCGGTGGTCGCGGACTCAAAGAAGGCATCGTGGAGGTGAAATGGCGGCATGAAGAAACCGTGGCCAAGGTGCCGGTTGCCGAAGCCGCCAGTCACGTCGCAAATTTGGTCGAATCTGCGAGCTGAGACC
>CAKZMS010000004.1 GCA_937128785.1 uncultured Opitutaceae bacterium
CACCTGGTAACGACTGGTGGGCCAGTGACCTTCCTCGTCGTTGCTGGTTTTGCTCGTGCGCACGAAGATCCCGCTGTTGGCGCCGTCCTCCAGAAAACGGAACTCCATCACCAAAACAAAGTCGGCGAACGTGTCATCCGAGCGTAGCCAACCGGTGCCTTGATTGACCTTCAGCACCCCGGCTTCGACGGAGAATTGTCCGCCGCCTTGGATGGACCAGCCGTCGAGGTTTTTGCCGTTGAAGACTTGGATCGTTTTGCCGTGGTGAGCGGCGGAAACGGCCGCCGCGGAAACCAACAGGACAAGGAGGGTGAGCAAAGCGGGGGTAGAGCGCATGCGGCAGCACACACTCAATTGGCGGAAGCTTAAAGGAAATCCTCGCCCCCTCCTGCTACTCAGGTTGGGTCGACATAACCCATATAGTCATCCTCGGGGATGTTCGAATCGGCCGGCATGCGCCACATGTAGTTCGGGTCGATATGTGGCAAGCGGTCGCCATACTTCTCCGTCAACGCGATCTTCTGCTGCAGGACTTCGCCAAAATTGATCCCGTATTCATGCATGGTTTCCGTGTAGGCATTAAGCGGCATGAAATCCACCTCTGAGGACTCCCACAGTTCGAGCAACGCCTTGGTGTTGGCCAGTTCGCTCGCGACCATCTCCCGGACCATGCCCAGCTTGGCCTGCTTGGCCTCCTCGGTTTCAGCCCGCAGATAGCCGTGCACTCCGGCAATCCAGGCCGAGAGGTTTCGTATCGTCATGGCGTAGCAACGGTAGCCAATCAACCGGTCCCGCAGGTCGACGAATACGTCGTGCGCTCCCGCCTCATCCGTCGATTGATCCACGGCCTGTTTCGCCAGTTCAATGGCCTCATCCAGGGGCCCCCACGCCTTGCCGTCAAAACAACGGACCGATTCCTCGCACTGTTCGGGAGAGACACTTTCCCACAACATGTCCGCGGCGAAATCCACGTTGTGCGGATTGTTGAAGTGCGAAAGGAAGTGCTGTTCGTAGTAGCGCCGATCCTTTTCGGGAATCGCGCCGATGTCCGGCACCATCGGGCGCGCCCAGAACCGATACCACACAAACCCGTTGCCGGCGTAGAGCCCCGTGCACGGGGCGGCTTGCACCGCTTGGTCGGCCAGCTTCCAGATAGCGCACAACGCCTCCGCTCGGTCAGGTCCCACCTGGTCCCGCGCCGAACGCAGGATGACATCGTCAACCGACTCAGTCGGATCGATCTGATAACCCCGGATGACATCGCGGTTAACACTGTAAGGCACCAGATAAGGGGGATCCAGATACACGTCAGCCCGGCTGAACCCACCATCGCTAATCTCGTGCAGCATCGCATGGACCCGCCACGGATTCGGCATGCCCAACACATACTCGCTGGCCCGCGTAATGGCATCGGCGACAAAATCGGAGTTCTTCCGGCGGGCCTGTTCCAGTTGTTCCTTCCAGCGATCCCCATCGACATCCGACCGCTGTGAAACCATCCGCAAATCGATCCCGTCATCGATCCCAGCCATAATGATCTCCGATTCCTCGGCGATGTTGCGCAGTGAGGTCACAATGCGAAAGTCGGGGTTGAGTTCCTGGGCCACATCCCGCAGCAGGCGGTAGTAACGGATGACGTTCCGGGCGGCCGCCTTCGCAATGGCCTCGTCGGTCTGCCATTCCTTGATGATATACGGGCCGCCGTTGCGGCCGGGATAGAGGCTCGAGGTAAACTCAAAGCCCGATCCACTGTCATTGATCAGCGTGGAAATGAATCCCAACTCCGGCACCTCCCGCAACATGTTGCGCATGAGTTCGGCGTAATGCCAGCGGACCGCCGGATGGGCCAGGGTCAGCGCATAGCGGGGCTCAAAACAGCGGAACGGATGATCGACCCGGGCACCGCGCAGGAAAGGGTAGCGCCGCAATAGCGACTCGGGCGCGGAGCGCGGATTCGCGATCTCCATCCCGGGAATCAAACCGTATTTATCCGCCAACCGGGACAGCTGCTTGAGGGAGTTCAGGTTAGCGGACAGGTGCTCCGGCGGATAAGTGCCTTGGTTGAGCTTGGATTCCACAAACTGATCCAAATCCGGCAGGTAGTCGTAGAACCGATAGTAAACCTCGCCTTCCGGTCCCCGGTCATAGCCGAAGGGTAACGCCAGCTCGTTGACCACCACCCGCGCGGCCCCGAGCCGAGCCATTTCCTGCATCGATGCCTCGATGTCCGAGAGCTGCACCTTGCGCTCGCGCTTGATCAGAAAACCCGCCCGGCCCGTCAACAGATCATCCCGGGCATTGATATCCGCGAGGGCGATCGGGATGAGTTGGCCAGCCGCAAACTCTGCCGCCGCGCGATCCAAACAGTGATCCCGGAGGTGACAAAACAGCGTGTAAATAAGGTGGGGCCGCGAAGCGATCAGCCGGCCTCCCCCGTCCTCATTCAACTGAAAAAACATCCACTCATTGCCAGCGGGCAATCCCGTGAGATCCACCTGGGAGCTCTCATCCGCCAAGGCAACCTGCACGGCACCCGACGACGACGTCCCGGCTCCCGCCGCGGGCACAATTTTCGCCCCGGGACAGAGCTCCCGGACCAACGCTTCAGCCACGGTCTGCTCGACGCGCGGGCCCTCCTCGCAAGGGGAGATGACGCCAGTGAGGACCAAACAATTTCGAACGGAGAGCGAAGCGGAAGTGGGGTCTGAGGGCATAAGAACGGAGGTGCCGACTCTTTCAAATTTCGGCGCGGAAGGACAAACAAATAGGCGCGGAGCACTCCACCCCAGAGCCTCTCCCTCCCGATCATCACGGCAGCAGAAAACGCTTCACCAATTCGAGAATCGCGCGCGATCCCGCATCCCTCCAGTCTACTCGTTTTCCTCTATGAAACCCCGATTCCTCAATCTACCCACCCTCCTCACTCTTGTTCTGCTGGCGACGCTCGCTCCCCGTGTTGCGGCCGACTCCCACGAACTGGGCTTCGACGACGTGAATACGAAGTTCGCCGCCAATCTCGCGCTCTGGTGGGGTCGCGGCAATCCGACCCTCGAGAAGATCGACAAGGCCCACGCGCTCGGATTCGACGCCGTCGAGTTCTGGGCCTATGGCAAGGAGGACATCGATGCCATCGCCGCCAAAACGAAGGCGCTCGGCATGAAGGTCGTGCAATTCACCGCCTGGGGTGCCCCGCTCGGATCGGGCGAGAACATCGACGAATTCGAAGCCGGCATCAAAGAGGCCATCACGGTTGCCCACAAACTTGGCGCCAAGAAGATGACCGTCGTCGGACACCGCTGGGTCGAAGGCTACACCTTGGAGGAACAGGTCGCCAACTACACCGCCGCTATGAAGCGGGTGGCTCCGCTTTGTGAAGAGGCCGACGTGATGATAATCATCGAACCCTTCAATCCCGTGGACCATGGCAAGAACGTGCTCAACGGCAGTCGTCCGGCGGTCGAGATCTGTCGCGAGGTGGACTCGCCCATGATCAAGATCAACTGGGATTTTTATCACATGCAGCTGACCGAGGGTGCCCTCATCCACTACCTGCGCGAAGGTTTCGACCAGGTGGGTTACCTGCAGCTCGCCGACACTCCGGGCCGTTTTCAACCCGGCACCGGCGAACTCAACTACGTGAACATTCTGAAAGCCGCTCCTGACCTCGGCTACCGCGGTTACGTCGGCGTGGAATGCAAACCCCAGGGAACCGAAGCCGAAGCCCTGCAGCCGCTCCTGCACAACT
>CAKZMS010000005.1 GCA_937128785.1 uncultured Opitutaceae bacterium
CATCTGCCGGTGACGCTGGGGCTGTTCATGATCGGGGCGTTCTCCATCTCAGGCTTTCCCCTGTTCAATGGCTTTATCTCCAAATCCATCATCGTGAGTGCGGCGGGTTACGACCACCGCGAGGTGATCATGCTGTTGCTGTTGCTCGCCTCGGTGGGGACCTTTTTGCACACGGGCCTGAAGATTCCGGTATTCACCTTCTGGGGACCGGATCGGGGACTGAAACCCGGCCCGGTGCCGCGCAACATGCTCATCGCCATGGGCATCGTCGCGTTTCTATGCACCTTCTACGGCGTGTATCCGGCGGCGCTCTACCAATTCCTGCCGTATGACGTTGGCTACCACCCCTACACGGTGGCCCATTTGATCGAAGCAGTGCAGTTGCTTACCTTCACCTTCATCGGTTTCTGGTTGCTGCGGCAGAAGCTGGCGGGCGAACCCTACCTGCCCGTGGACACCGATTGGATCTACCGCCGCGGTTTGCGGCGACCCGCCGCGGCGCTGGTGTCCGGGGTCAACGCCTGTTTCGCCGCCGGAGAGCGGGCTCGTCATGCCCTCGTGGCGGGCGTCACGCGGCGCGCGGCCAACCCTTTGCCCCGATCCCCGGCAGAAGACGGCGCGGAGCCGTCCTATGATGCCGACGCCCAACGTCCCCCGTTGGGGCTCGGTTTGGGCCTGACCGTGGCGTTCCTGATCGTGCTGACGTTGGTCGCGTTGGTCGCGGGCTGAGGCGACATCGGCTGGCGGGAATGACTCAGGGAAATAGACCGCGGCTCTCCTTGGCGTCGGCGACGCGCTGAATACCCAGGGTCTGGGCGGCGAGGCGGCGACTGAAGCCGAACCGGCTTTTCTGGGCTTCAACCGCATGCTTGGCCTTGTCGAGAATCTTGAAGAGTTTCGCCATGACCTCTTCCTTGTCCCAGTAGTAATTCTGTTTGTTCTGCAGCCACTCGAAGTAGGACACGGTTACGCCGCCTGCGTTACAGATCACATCGGGGATGACCTCGATATCGCCGCGCTTTTCCAGGACCTTGTCCGCGCGATAGGTGGTGGGGCCATTCGCGGCCTCCGCCAGGACGCGGCATCTCAATTTGGGCGCGTTTTCAGGAGTGATCACCCGGTCGAGAGCGGCCGGAATCAAAACGGTGCAGTCGAGCTCGAGGAGCTCCTCATTGGAAATCTCATCGCCGCCCTCGAAATCCTTCAAGACGCGCTGCGTTGAGATATACTGCAGCGCCTTGCGAATATCGATGCCCTGGGCGTTGGAGATGCCGACCGTGTAATCGGAGATCACGATGACCTTGGCACCGTATTCGACCAGGGCCAGCGCGGCTTCACTGCCAACGTTGCCGAAGCCTTGGATGGCGACCGTCGCTTGCTCGATCGAGATCTTGAAATCGGCCAGATACGCCTTCACCAGATAGGCAACGCCCGCTCCGGTGGCCTCCCGGCGGCCTTGGGAACCGCCGAGCGCGATGGGTTTTCCGGTCACGATTGCCGGGGAGATATGACCGACGTGATTGGAATAGGTGTCCATCATCCAACCCATCATCTTTTCGTTGGTGCCCATGTCGGGCGCCGGCACATCGGTGTCGGGGCCGATGAACGGAATGAGTTCCTGCATGTAACGCCGGGCGAGCCGCTCGAGTTCGAAATCGGACAGTTGGGTGGGGTTGACGATCACGCCACCCTTGGCGCCGCCGTAGGGCAGGCCGGCCAGCGAACACTTCCAACTCATCCACATGGAAAGCGCCGCCACTTCGCCGATGGTGACCTTCTGATGGAAGCGGATGCCGCCCTTGGAGGGACCGGTGGAGAGGTTGTGTTGGACTCGATAGCCCTCGAACACGGTTACGCTGCCGTCGTCGCGCTGGATGGGCAGAGACACCGCAAAACAGCGTCGGGGATATTTGGTGCGATCGCGAAGTGTCTCGGGCAGACTGATGGCATCGGCCGCCTGGTCGAACTGGCGGCAAGCCATCTTGAACACGGGCGAATCGTACAGCGAAGAAATGATGACCTTGGACATGGGGTTTGGCGCGAAGCTGATCGATTGCCGGAATGAAAGCAAACGGGATCACCAAACTGCCGTAACTGCCTCTTGAGTAATCCGGTATCTGTGTTCCAGATTGAGCTCGATGTATGGCTTCTTCTACCGCTTTGGCACCTGGCTGCTGGGGAAACTTGGTGCCGCGGTATTGATTGTCGTCATCGCGTTGATCGGCGTCGGGGTCTGGCTCTACGTCAACGACCAGGTCGATGCCGAAACGCGAAGATTGGAGTATCTGGCCACCCTCCGGGCTACCCAGGCCGAACTGGTGGCGGAGCAGGCCGCAGCCTTGGAAGCTCTGCAGTTGCTGCGGGCCGACGCCAAGGTCCAGGAAGAGCGCATCGCCCAGGCCCACCGGATCATCGCTCAGTTGACGGAGCTGAAGAGCTGGTGGGACGAGCTGTTTGGCAATCCCGAGCAACAACAGGCCAATGAGGACCAGCTCACTCGCATGCAGGGGCTGGTCGTCGAGGCGGAGTCTGAGCTGGCAGTGCTCATGCGCCACATCAGCCAGGGCGAAATCAATCAAGAGGATCTGAAATTCCAGATTCAGAGCGTGGAGCAGGACCTGCTCAGCACCGAACAATCTGAGTCGGCGGCCGCCCATTATCTGCGGGATGCGTGGGATCGCTCCAAATTCTACCTCCTGATCGCGCTGATCGCCTTTTTTGTGGGCCCCAGCATCGTCAAGCTGTTCTCCTTCTACCTGGTCGCGCCGTGGTTGGCCCGGGGCAAACCCATCCGATTCGACGAGGAGCTGAAAGTGATGCCGCATGTGCGCAAGAGCCATGTTTCGGCCATTGTGACTTTATGGCCGGGAGAGGTGCTGCGGGCCTGACGCCCGGAAAGGTTCTGTTAACCAAAATGCTGC
>CAKZMS010000006.1 GCA_937128785.1 uncultured Opitutaceae bacterium
CGACCACGGCAAAGCTACCGGAGCCACTGTGGCGCTCGAGCACGTAGGCAAGTTCGTTGTCGGCATTATCCACCCACGTGAGGTCGACTTGGGCCGGGCCTGATGCGGAAGCCGCCAAGGATGTCGGAGCGTTAATCGAAGTGGGAACTTCGGTGAGGCTGGTGATGGACAGATTATCGATCACGAGTTCACCCTGGCGACTGGTGTCCTGGTAGAACGCAAATTGTCCGAGGTCATCATTCTGGGCGTAGAAATCCACCTGCGGGGCGTTCGTCGGATCCGGTGTCTGGTGCATCGTGAACGTCCCCAAATCCACGTCGTTGAGGAAGACCTTCAAAGTGTTGGGGGCGAGGCTGCCGGAGCCGAGCGTGGGATCCGAGTAAGCGGTCGACTGGGAATCATGCGAATTAGCCATCACCGTCAGGTGGTTGGTAGTGTCACCCAGATGCGTTCCCGCCGTGGCCGAACCATCGATGGAATTCACGATCAAGTCGCCGTTGTTCACGATCCGGATCTCGAACATGCGAAAGTCCGAGTTGTTCAGAGAATCACCCGCCCTCCCGATCGTGAAGTGAAACCGGTTGTCGGCGTCCGCTGCATCCACTGGCAAAAATCCCCGTCTAAAATCGAAGTCCACCCGCACGTTGGAGACGTTGACTCCCTCCACAAACGGGCCCCGCCAGTGCGAGGGATCCCCGCCACTCCGATCAAACAAATACAGGCCCTGGGTCCCCAACGGGTTGGCCGGGGAGGAACCGGCATCGATGATTTCGAAGCCGTTCGTAGACGTATTCGAACCCGGGGAGAAGGTAAAATCACCCTCCGGTTTCTCACCGACCACATCGGTCTCAAACGTGTTGGTTAAGTAGGACTGAGCCTGGCCGATTACCGAGAGTGACAGAAAAAAGACGAATGCGAGGTAAGGGGTCTTCATTAAGACGGATTAATAATTATTAATCGTTGAGAAATACAAGCCTAACTCAGTTTATCTCGGGGGTGCCAAAGCAGGAATTGGCGGTGCCGGGCTAACGCAATGCCTGCACGATCAACTGCTGCAGCTGCGCCGTTCCGATATTCGCGAGCGAACCATCGAGGGTAAAACCCGATACCAGCGGAAGATAACCCAAGTTGTCGGCCTCCGCATTGAGCAGTCCCAACTGCTGCAAGGCTGAACCTAATTCATCCCGCGCCGACAGACTCAGATTGAGCTCCAGAGGCTGGACCCAGAAAGGCAGGCCCAATCGGTAGGTAATACGACCATCCCCCAAGAGGCGGAGATTCGGTGAGATCAGGGATAAATCACTGATGACGATATCGCCGCTCGGCAGTCGGTCGACGTTGAGACTCATCTGGTCGAATGCGATGGCCGTCAGCAATTCGGCCGCTGCGGTCGCCGATTGGATGCGCTGGGAATGCTGCTGCAAACGCTCGTCTCCGGTTACGGCCCCAAAAAACGCTCCCAACGCTGCGACGGTTTGTCCGGTCTCGATGTAGTTATCCACCTGAACGCCCAGCGCCCGGATCACCCCTCCCCCGCTCCGGACTTGGGCTTGCAGGATTCCGGTTTCGGCCAGTGCGGCCGGATCGACGGCCGCCCCTTCCCATGCCGCTTCCAGATTCATGCGACCAGTCAGGACCGGCAACTCGCCTGGTTCGAACCATCGCAGCCAAGGTTCGATCGCGATGTCGGAAAGATTAAGTTGAGCCGTGCCCAGATACGGCTCGGCGGCGGCGGCATCGAATCGTAGCCGGCCACTCGCATTGAGCGTTCCCTGTTCACCGATAGTTGCCTCGACATTGGAGATTTCGATCCCCTCCGGCTTACTCGAAATTTCAGCGCTCAATCGCTCAATTGGCGGAGCATCGGTCACCACAATTTTGCCGAGAGACACCTGCAGGGTGCCACTCAAGCCGGCCCATTGGGCGGCCGGGGCGGTGGCCTGAACCGGAGACAGATCTGGTGATATGGTCGGGGTCATCACCATCCCTGCCTCTTCCCCCGGTAGGATGTTCGCGAAGTCTTGGAGATCCTGAATGTGCAAGACAGGACTGCTGAGACTGCTTTCGAATCGAATGAGCTCCTGGTCGGTCTCAGCCCTCAGGTTGAAAGTAAGCTCAGAGCTACGCCCGTCCCGCACCAGCTTACTGGGCAAGTGAATCTCGATCCGACCATCGGCCAGCAAGTCCACCCGACCATCCATCTCGATGGTTGGCAGGGGGGCCGCATCAGCCCCGGCCAGGTCATCCATCGTAATCGCCGTGGCGATGGAGATCCGATCCTCGAGTCCCAAACCAAACTCGGCGGTCAGGCGCCCGCTGGTCAGTTCGATACTTTCCGCAAACCCCGGCCATCCGGTCAAACCAACCAGGTCGGCCTCGACGCGACCCACTGCCTTGACCGTCGTTTCCTCGTTTTGAACCTTTCCGCCTCTAGCCTGCAGGGTCACGACCGGGCTGCCGTTGCGCGAAATTTCCACTCGGCCCAGTTCGATTTGCCAACCGTCAGGAGTGACCTCTGCCCCCATATCCACCTCGACCAATCCATCATCGATCCACGTTCGCCCCGCCTCCGCGAGCGCGACGCGTTCCATGCGAATGGGCTGGTTGGTCACCACCCGCAGTCCTTGGGGCGACACCAAGCCCATCAACTTTCCCTGCACCGGACGCGCATCCAAAACCCAGGGGGCCAACAACGGTTGGATCCACGCCGGGGGCAGACCTTCCAGTTCGATCTCGCAAAGCGGTTCGGCGGGATTGGCGACGCGCAGTTCAAACGCGTCCCGGCCAATTTCGACCCCTTGGAGCAGACGTGCTTCCAAAACGGGAGCCGCCCCGGCCAACGCCACATCGAGCCGGGTGAATCGGGTGTCCGGTCCCGATTGCTGCATCGCAAAGCCGATTTCCCCCGACAGGTCCCCGATCCCGGAAACCTGGCTAAAATGCGAGCCGACATCAGTGACGACAAAATTGAAGGTGCCGTTCAAAGCGGCCTCGACCAGGCTCTGACTCGCGGAAACTTCGCCGTGCCCATCAACGGAGAACGTCGGAAACTCCCGCCCCAACATGAGATGACTCAAATTCGTGGCATTGAGTGAGACCGACCAGTCTCCCCCGAGTTGGGTGCCCGCCTCGGTGGCTCCCAATTGCGCCGAAATCAGCGGCAGTTCGCCCTCGCGCAAGGCGAACCCGAGGCGCGGAGATCCCGCCTCCTGGACCAAATTCAGTTCCAACCCGTAGGCCCGCGAAGAGCCGTCATCGCTGAGACTCGCGACGAATTGCGTATCCAGTTTGAGCTGATCGATCCGCTGATCGGCCGTCAGCTTGGTTTCAATGCGATTGACGATGGAGAGGGATTGAATGCCCCGGGCGTTCGCCTGGACACCGGTCGCGTCGACTTCGATCAGCAGTTGGCGAAGCTCCCCGGCCACCGGACCGCTGCCCGAGAGTCGGACTTCCCCATACCCGTCTGCCCCGGGGCCCGCCTGCCGCCAAAACGCGCGTCCCTGCAAATCCACTTCGCCCAGCGAAAGCGGCAAAGGTTGATTCAGCCACTGGGTAAGCTGTTCCCAGAAAGCCGCCGACTGCACCGCATCGGAGGTCTCCAGCACCGCGAAAACGCTCCCCCAACCCGCGGCGGCAATCTGCGGCGCGGGCGCAGCGGCCAGTTCGACGACGTCTCCATCCCACCGCACTTCCCAGCCCTGGGCTTCCAAACGATCAATGCGTTTCTGCGACCCCAGCAGGCGCCAAATCGGCAACTCTGCCCGCAAGCCCGGAATCTTCACCAACAGCGGACCTTGTTTGATCTCGAGATCGCGAACCGTCAGGTCGCTCCAGCCGACGTCCAAAGACCGCAGAGTGATCTCAATTCCCGGTTGATCCGCCAGAATCGTCTGCGCGATTTTGGTTTGGACTCGGCCGCTCGACAATGCTCCGAGCACGAGAAGGCCCAGCAAAGCTGCGCCACCTGCCACCCAGAGAAGTTTGCCGCCACGAGTCATGATCACCTCAAATCAAAGACGGCCCGCTGCATTCGGCAACCCTCGCCGGACCGAATTTAGCGTTGGATGAGCACGTCGCTCTGGCCAATCGCCCGACGGACGTTGGCGGCCGCGATGTTGTAACTGTAATTGGCCTGCACAAGGTTGTTGCGGGCATCGGTGAGCGCGACCTGAGCGGCGAGCACATCGAGCTGCGTCGTCGTGCCGGCGCCGTATCGGGCATCGGCCAACCGTACCGCCTCCTCGGCTTGATCGACCACCTTGACGGCGGCCTCCGCCAGCTCGGTGGCTCCGTCGAGATTAGCGAGTGCCCGGCGGACTTCCACTTCGACCGCCAATTCGGCATCGAGCAACGCGAGCCGGGCCTGCTCCTTTTGCGACAGGGCCTGCTCAATTTCACCGCGGGTCGAAGCGCCATCCCAGATCGACCAGGAAGCCGACGCCCCAAGCGTCCAACCGGTGAAGGAATCGCCAAAACTATTGGAACTGAAGTCACGTCGCAGGCCATAACCACCACTGACCGCCACGGTCGGCAGGCGTCCGGACTTGGCGATGACCAAACCGGAGTCACGAGCCTTGACCAGGGTCTCCAACTGACGCAGCTCCGGCCGATTGGTGCGAGCCGAGTTCAGTGCAGGAGCCAGTTCAAATGAAACCGGCTCGAAGTCGAGGTTACCCAGAATTTCCGGCACCTTCTCCATCTCCACCCGGGTGGTTTCGTTGTAGCCGAGGGAGTAGCGCAACTCATCGATGGAAACGCGATAGTCGTTGCGGGCGCGGATCAAAGCGGGCTGGGCATTGGCGAGTTCGACCTCGGCTCGCAGCACGTCGAAATTCGAAACCGTGCCGGCGGCCAAACGGTTTTTGGCGGTGGTCAGCTGCTCGCCCAACAATTCGACGTTTTGCTCCTGCACCTGGATTTGTTCGCGAGCGAGCAGGACATCGTAAAAGTTGGTTCTGACGCGAAAGAGCTCGTTGTTGATAACCGCCTCGAGTTCGAGCAGGGCCGATTCACGCACATACCGTTGCGCATCGAGGGCCGCCCGCACGCCCCCACCGGAGTAGACCAACTGGGTGACTTCCAACGCGATCTGCCAGTTCTGATCGACGTTGTTAAAGTTGCTGAAGGAATCGTCCTCTTGGCTATAGAAGCCGTTGACGCCCACATTTGGTAGGACGGCGCCTTTGACTTGGACGATCAACCCCTCCTGCTCACGGATGCGCTCCCGCGCTTGGCGAATGGAGAAGTTGTTGTCCAACGCGTAGGACAACGCCGTGCGCAGGTCGAGTTCATCGGGCATTTGCGCCGAACTGACCAGAGCCATGCCACCGGCGGCCGCCGCAATTCCGCGGCGCACCCACTTCGTCGAAAACACTGAATTGAGGATGGAATGAATCATGACACGAAAATCAGTTTGCCGGCTGAGCCGTTGGTTCAGGGGAAGGTTCGCCTTCTTGGAGCGGATGTGACGCCGCCTGCCGATCCTTGGCGATGAGCATGTAGAAGGAAGGCACGATGAAGAGCGTGAAGAAACTGCCCACGGCCATGCCGACCACGAGCACCCAGCCGATGCTGTTGCGTGCGGCCGCACCCGGACCTTCCACGAAGATCAGCATCATGTGACCGAAGACGGTCGCCGCCGAGGTCATCAGCACGGGCCGCAGACGGGTAGCCGCGGCCCGACGGATCGCGTCGACCTTGGCCACGCCCTCCTCTTGGAGCACGTTGGCAAACTCAACCACCAGAATCCCGTTCTTCGCGATCAGACCGACCAGGGTGATCAGACCGATTTGCGAGTAGATGTTGAGTGACGTGTTACCGAGGAAGATGGGCAGCATCGCACCGACCAAGGCGAGTGGGACCGAGCCCAACAGAATGATCAGCGGATCGCGGAAGCTGTTAAACTGCGCGGCCAGCACGAGAAAGATCAGCAAGACTGCGAGCACCGCGGCCTGCCAGAGGGCGTCGCCCTCGTAGCGCAGTTGGCGGGATTGACCACCGTAATCGATGGAGTAGCCGGGCGGTAGAATCTCGGCGGCTTTTTCCTCCAGCACCGCGAGGGCCTGGTCGGTGCTGGGACCGACCCCGGTGATCTTCACCGAATTAAGCTGTTGGAAACGATTCAGTCCCCGCGGTTCCACCGAGCGGTTCAGAGTGGCAATGGTGGAAAGCGGCACGAGTTGTCCGCCGGGACCACGCACGTGGTAGTCGAGGAGCTGTTCGGGATTGAGCCGTTGATCCCGCACCACCTGCGGGATCACCCGATAACTGCGGCCATCGTTCACAAAACGATTCACATAACCACCCCCCAGCATCGAACCGAGGTCGCGCGAGATGTCGGTCAGGTTGAGTCCCATGGCGGCAACCTTGTCCTTGTCGATGTCGATGGTGACCTGGGGCAGATCAAATTTCAGATCGGTATCGGCGAAGAAGAACGTGGGAGGTCCGCCTGTCGCTTGATGCGGACCGGTGTTGGCGAAGAGCACGAGTTCATTGGCGAACTCCTGCATCTCGCTGTGGTCGGCCGTCGAACGCACCACAAACTCGATCGGGAACGTGCCTCCCGAGGGCAAGGGATCCGGGGCATTCAGAATCACCTGCACGCCGGCAATGGAGGCCGCCTCATCCTGCAAGTCTTCAAGCAGTTCCAGGACATGCCGATCCCGCTCCGACCAAGGCTTCATCAACATGCCAGAGAAACCAAAGTTCCCGAAGGTAAGCTGGAAGGAGGTCTGATATTCATCCGCCGACTGATACATGGCGTTGATCTGCTCGGTGAACATCGACATCTGCTCCACGGTGGAAGTCGGCGGACCCTGCACGATGGTGAAGAGAATTCCCTGGTCTTCCTTCGGTGCCAATTCCTTCTCGGCAAACATGAAGAACGGCGCGAGCAGGAAGGCCAGAAACAGCCCCAGGGTCAGCACAATCGGAATATTCCGAAAACGGCGACCGAGCAGCAGATTGAAGATGAAACTGATGATAACAAAGCCCACAGAAGCGGCCAAAGTCGCTAGGGCTACGGGACCAAGAATACTCGGCGACAGCGCTCCACCACCGATGAAGATCGCCAATAAGGCCACTACGATGGCGAATCCGGGGATCCAAGCGACCAATCCCCACAACAACATTCGCCAGGGGGTGCGTTTGGCTTCCCGGACCTCCAGCATCGTGCGAATCACGCTTTCGTAAGCGTTGCGGAACTTATCAAAACTGCGGTTGATGTGCCCGGCAAAGCCGGTCTCCTCGCCGTCCCCCCCCTTCAACAGGTAGGCGCTCCTCATCGGCGACCACGTCCGCGCGATGGAGATCCTGCTGGCGAGCGGTGACGTCGTCACGTGCACGCGCGACGAACACGCCGACTTGTTCTGGGCGACGATCGGTGGGA
>CAKZMS010000007.1 GCA_937128785.1 uncultured Opitutaceae bacterium
CGCAAGTCGCGCAAACGCAACCGCGGCGCCCCCAAGTCGATCGCCAGGGCCAACGCGATGAATATGGCGGTTTTATACCAATAGATCCGCCCAAAATCGCTGATCTCGCCGTAGTCCCAATTCATGTAACCGGGAGCGAGTAAGTGGGAGGCCGCCAACAGGACCAAAATACAGCAACCCCGCACCGCGAGAAAATCGGGGACAAACTTGAAGGAGGCGATGGCGACGAGCGCGAAGAAAATAAAGAGCGGTTTTTTGAAGTCCCCAAAATCCGCCGGGGAAAGGTGGGCGATGCGGTAGAGAAACCAGACCGCTCCCACTGAAAACAGTACGTAAGCCAGTCGCCGCGAGCGCGGAAAGCGCTTGATCGAGGTGACCACCGCCGGAAACGGCAGCGCCAGCGCCACGCCGAGGGCGAGCACAAGCAATCCAGTAATAAGCGTGGCGGTGAAAAGCGTCATGGGAAGGGTGGGAAAATCTTTCTCGTTCTCTTAATCGTTCTCGTTCTCGACCAAATCTTGCTGGCCATACGTTGCCCGAGCCTCAGAGACCCCATTGGCGATTTCGTTTCCACCGAATCGGGAAATTAGTCCTGCCAGCATCGAGACGACTCCCACAAGTTGGCGTTTACCTTCCGAAGCTCTGCAATCGTCGATCTTACCCCGGGCTAATAGCACATCCAGACAGGCGGCAGATTCCACCGCTGAACCACGCGCGATATCCAAAAACCGACAGCGATCCCGATGTGATCGTTTGCCGTTACCCTCAGCTAAGTTGAGGACAATACTGGTTGAAGCCCGATCAAGCTGGTCTTTGACCGCAAGTTTACCCGTCAACGAGTCCAGCAGCTCTCCCGCCCACCCCGCAAACGCCACCGCGTCTTGGTAAACCCGAAGCTTTTCGTGGTCGAACTGAGGTTTCATAGCAGTGAAGAGAACGATAAAAGAGTAAGAGAACGAGAACGATTGCGGACAAGGATGGCGGACCAAGCGGTAGACCTACCCCGCGATCCCCTCCAACACCATTTCACCGTAAAGCGTGCTCACCGTCGCACGATTGATATCAACCGTCACGATTTCGCCTACGAGTCGCGGATCGGCATCGAGGATGACGACGCGGTTGCCGGGCGTGCGGCCGGTGAAGTGCAGGCCTTTTTTGTCGGGTCCCTCAATTAAGACCTGTTGCTGGGTGCCGACCAAGCTCTGGTTTCGGCGTCCGGAATTTTCCCGTAAAATATCCAACAACTCCTGATTGCGCCGCTCCTTCACTTCGTCAGACAGCTGATCTTCCAAGTCCTCCGCCACCGTGCCGGTGCGGATCGAGTATTTGAAGATGTAGGCCATGTCGAAATTGCCGGCCCGGAACAGCTCCTTGGTGTCCTCGAAGTCTTGCTCAGTCTCACCGGGAAATCCCACAATGACATCCGTGGAGAACGTCATATCCGGCGTGACCTCGCGCAGCGCGTCGACGATCTCCTTGTAGCGCTCCCGGGAGTAAGGCCGGTTCATCGCCCGCAAAATCCGGTTGCTACCGCTCTGCATGGGCAGGTGCACATACGGCATGAGTTTGGGCAGCCGCCCATAAGCCTCGACGAGGTCCTGCTTGAACCCGCGCGGATGCGGCGACGTGAACCGAATGCGGTCGATCCCGTCAACTGCGTGCACCTTTTCGATGAGCTGCACAAACGGGGAAACCCCATCGATCCCTTTGTAATCGCGGCGGCCGTAACTGGTCACGATCTGACCGAGCAATGTGATTTCCCTCACCCCCCGAGCGGCCAGCGAACGGCATTCCGCCACGATGTCCTCCATCGGCCGGGAGCGTTCATCGCCGCGGGTTTTCGGGACGATGCAAAAGTGGCAGGACATATTGCAGCCCTGCTGGATCGAAACAAAGGCGCTGACCTGCTTTTGATCGGTCTCCAGATGGTCGCGGATCGTATTCTGCGAATCCACTTCCTCGTCGATATCCACGATTGATTTTCCCACGGGCAGACCGGCCGACCGAGCTGCCGCCAGGTTGTCCAAGTAGTCCGGAACCTGGTGGAACTTCTGGGTGCCCACGATCAGGTCGACATCCGGGAGCTGCTCTAGAATCGCCTCACCCCGGTTTTGGGCCATACAGCCGAGGATCCCCAATACGAAATCGGGCTGCTTCTTTTTCCGATGCGACAAGTAGGTAGCCTTGCCCAGAGCTTTCTGTTCAGCCGCATCCCTCACGCTGCAGGTGTTGAGCAGCATGATATCGCAGTCCTGCTCAGACTCGACGATCCGATAACCACGTCCTCGCAACATAGCCGCTACCGCCTCGCTGTCGCGGACGTTCATTTGGCAGCCATAAGTCTTGATGTAGACGCGGTTCATACGTGAGAGCGTTCCTGCCTAGAGTGACTGCCGGTGCCGTCAAACGGGAAAGCCCGCCAATCCAGCCCCAGCCAAAGCCATCAAGGGCCTACCTACCGCGGGGGGCGGCCGCGGATACTTCCTAGTTTTGACGCCGTTCGGCATGCCGCCTGCTTGTAAACGCACGAGCCCACCCCTCACCCAACCTGTAAAAAACTCTCGTAATTCCTGCATTTTATTTCCTTAACGAAAGACGGTTGCATAAAAGACAAGCTCCTTGCACCCAATGAATACCACAACCTCAGCATGAGCCGACTACTGCATTCCTTCTGGATGTCCCTGCGCTGCATTTGCTCCCATGAGACCGCCTCTCGGGTCCTGTTTGCCGACGAACCCCGCCCCCGGGGCACTCAGTTCTCCAGCTCAGAGTGGAGATCCGCCTCGACGGAGCGGCACAGCTGACGTTTTAGGAACAAAACCACTCGCCTTGAGTCGATGAGGTGCGTTTGAACCTCACCATGGGCTTCTTCGACCGACTCCTAGGCAAATCCAACCCGCGACCATCTGAGCCGTCATCGGCGAACGGTTCGCCTCCGGCGGATTCCGCACCTGAGCCTTCGCCCGCCCCCCCACCGGGAACACCACCAGAGACGGCATCGTCCCCGGCGGTCGACCCGGGACCGGTAGCTCCCCGCCTGCAGGAAGCCTTCGAGCAACTGGAACTGCGAAACCTCGAGGGTGCGCAAAAAATTTATGAGGAGATCCTCGCTTCGCCCGCGGGTGATCGCCCCGACGTTCTCGTCCGCATATCCGGCGATCTCGGGTCCACCGGTCACGTGGAGACCATCCCCCAGCTGATCGCGCCCCTCTATGACGCGGAGCGCCATGGCCCCGCCACCGGCATCAATCTGCTCCAGGCCTACCTCGCCCTCCGCAACCCCGAGGCCGCCCAGCACGTGCTCGACCTCTTGTTTGATCTAAAGAAGCCGGAGCTCGAAGACCGGCTTTGGGGATTTTCAAATGCGATCGGCGAGATGATGGTTTCAGGCCGGAACGCTCCCGCCGGCGGCAAAGCCACCAGCGTCCATCTGGTGAGTATCAGCAAACCCATCTGGGCTTACGGCATCGAAGACTTGCCGGGCTTGCTGCCCGAGAAAAATGCCAAGACCAAAACCGTGGCATTCGCGCAGATCACCCTGCCCGAGAACGAAGAAACGGAAGAGCTCCGCAAACAGCCTGAAGAAGCACTGGGCCGACTGACCCGGGGCATTCCCCTGTGGTTGGCCGACTCCCTCTACTTTTCCCCGCAATACAGCACCTTGGCGGCCGTCGGCATGGTTGGACAGGATCACTACATGCTCTTCCCGGCCGCGTGGACTGCTGACAACATCCGCCAACTCATCGAGACATCCGGTTCCACCATCGACTACATTGTCACCGGAGACTTGCGCGAACACGAAGGAGACTTCCACCTCCAGCTCCGCCTCTGGGAAATCAAGGGGTTTCGCGAACGCAAGACGTTCGAAGTGCGGTGGACCCCCGGCAACGCCGACAAGGTTCTTGCCGAACTCCAACAGCACCTGCGGATGTAGGTTGAGTGCCAGGAGGGTCCCGGACTTCCCTTCGAGCCCGCGCCCCGTCCCACCGAGTGGATCCACACGCTGGGAGCCTCGCTATCTTCCTTCCTCGTCGAAAAATCCGTCTTACCCCGCGAGCAATTGGCCGACCTGCCCGGCAATCTGGTAGACCCCGGCTCGACCACCGCTGCAGCCCTCGCCCGACTGACCCTAGCTCACCGCCATGCCCAAATCGGGTCCGAAACACCGGCCCTCGACCTGCCGGCCAACGAATGGGTGCAGAAAGCGCAGGACCATCTGGCAGAAGGCCAGGGGCTGCCCGAAACGCAATAAATACGCAATAAAGAGGTTTCCTTTCTCCGGAATGGACTCCATAGGGTTGGGGTCTTTCCGCATAACCCCATAGTTTTCGTTTAGTTAGGAAACTTCGTTGAGCGATACCCTCATAGTGATTTTAGCCTGCGCCGCCGCCATTGGGACGGCTATGGCAATTTGGTCCTGGCGGATCAAGCGCCTCCAGTATCCGCCGGAATTGCAGTGGCCTGAGGAGCACAAGAAGCCCCGGCACGGCCATCGCCGTAAAAGTAAGCCCAAGGACAGCTGAGCGGTCGAATTCGTCCCCTTGCCAAGCCCGTCTCCGCCACCCACGGTCGCTGGCTGCCCATGTCTCAGACCGCCGACCTCCGCATCCGTGCGACCAAGCCTTTGATTGCCCCCGGCCTGCTGGCCGAGGAAATCCCCCTGCCCGATTCGATCGCCGCATCGGTCGCCGCCGCCCGCCAAACCATCTCCCGCATCATGCGCGGAGAGGATGACCGTCTGCTGGTCATTGCCGGCCCCTGCTCGATCCATGATCCCGCGGCCGCGCTCGACTACGCCGATCTCCTCAAACCCACCGCCGATCAATTCGCGGACGATCTGTTTGTGGTCATGCGGGTATACTTCGAAGAACCCCGCACCGTGGTCGGCTGGAAGGGCTTGATCAATGACCCCCACCGCGACGGTTCCTACCAGATCAACCAAGGTTTGCGCACCGGACGCCAGCTGCTGGTCGATGTCGCGGCCAAAGGACTGCCCATTGCGACCGAGTTCCTCGATACCACCTTGGGGCAATTCTACGCGGACGCCATCAGTTGGGGTGCCATCGGAGCCCGCACGGTGGAGAGTCAGGTCCATCGCGAATTGGCCTCGGGCCTTTCCATGCCAGTCGGTTTCAAAAATCGCACCGACGGCAACCTCCAGGTGGCCATCGATGCCATCCGCTCGGCCGCGCAACCGCACTGGTTCCCCACCCTTACCCAGGAAGGTGCTCCCGCCATCATGGGAACCTCCGGAAACCCGGAAACCCACCTCGTGCTGCGCGGTGGCTCCGACGGTCCCAACTTCGCCGCCCAACATATTCAGGCGGCCCGCGAGCTACTCATCGCCCGGCAGCTCCCGCCCTTTGTCATGGTGGACTGCAGTCACGCCAACAGCGGCAAGGACGCCGAACGACAACCCGACGTTGCCCAAAACCTGGCCCACCAAATCAGCTCCGGCGACACCACCATCGCCGGAGCCATGCTGGAAAGCCACCTGGTCGGAGGTAACCAATCACTGGATACCAAACCCCTGGTCTATGGCCGCAGCATCACTGATGCCTGCCTTGCCTGGGAAAAAACCTTGCCGGTGCTCGACGGCTTGGCCGCCGCCGTGCGTGAACGACGGCAAGCGTGACGGAAATGACCGCAGACTGCGGGGCCGACAACCCCAGCGAACTGGCGGCCCGTCTGCTCGACGAGCTCCGGACGGAATCGGACTCGCACAACGTCGCCGGACAGCGCCGATTCGGCATCCGTCCCGAGACCGAGATGTTGGGCGCTTCGATGGTCCGTCTGCGCGCCCTCGCCAAGACCCACCGCCGCAACCAGCCTCTGGCTATCGCCCTGTGGGAACATCCCATTCATGAAGCCCAGATCCTGGCCGCGCTCACGGCAGATCCCCGGCAATTCACGCCTGAACTCGCGGATGCGTGGATTACCAAATTCGATTCCTGGGATGTCTGCGATCAGGTCTGTATCAATGTGTTTCGGGAAACCACTTTCGCCTTTGCCAAAGTCCGCGAGTGGGCCCCGCGGGAGCCGGAATTCGAGCGCCGCACGGCCTTCGCCCTCATGGCAACGCTCGCGCTCAAACGCAAAAAGGAGCCTCATCAGACCTTCCTGGATTTCCTGCCGCTCATCACCCGCGCTGCCGATGACGAACGCAACTTTGTGAAAAAGGCGGTCAACTGGGCCCTGCGCCAGATCGGCAAACGCCAAAGCGAAATCTGCCTCGCCGCCGCCCTCGACCTTGCCGAGGAGCTGATCACCCGCGAGTCAAAATCCGCCCGCTGGATCGGCCGCGACGCCCTGCGCGAACTCTCCCGGCTCTGATCGACGTAATCCGTGCCGCATTGGGGGCGGCCCGGTTCTCAGTGTTCGTAATACGAACATTGAGTCTCGCCGGGGCAGGCGGGGACGGATGAGACGCTTGCTGGATGGACTTAGTCTTCCAAGGTTGCGAGCTGGCCACAGCCGGCGGCGATGTCGATGCCGCGCCGCTGGCGCACCGTGCTGGGTAGACCATATTCCGCGAGAATGGATTGAAACCGTTTGGCCGCGGCGTTGTCGCTGGCCGCGCCACCGTATCCATTGGTTGGATTCAGAGGGATGAGATTTACCTGGCCCGGCACACGTTGGAGCAGACGACCCACCGCATGAGCATCCTCTGGACGGTCATTTTCTCCTTCAATCAGCGTCCACTCAAAAAATATCCGGCGCCCCATTTTCTCCGCGTAGTAGCCACAGGCCTCCATCAACACGTCCAACGGCCACTTCTTCGCGACCGGCACCAGCGCGGCGCGCCCTTCCTGCGTGGCAGAGTGGAGCGAAACCGCCAGGTAGATGGGTTGCTGTTCGTCGGCCAACCGGATGATTCCCGGCACCACTCCAACCGTGCTCAAGGTGATCTTTTTAGCCCCCAGAGCCAGGCCGCCCGGCTCCCGCAGAATTTCCGTGGCCTTGATCACCGCGTCGTAGTTGTGGAGCGGTTCACCCATGCCCATCAGCACGATGTTGCGCAGGCGTTCGTGCCGGTGATGAGGCGACTCGTGGTCCGTCTCGGCCAAGGCAGGGTCTTCCGTCGCCGTGGCACGGAGAATCCGGTCCACGTGCAAGGCCTGTGCCACAATCTCGGCGGTCGTGAGGTGACGCGTGTAGCCCATCTGACCCGTCGCACAAAACACGCAGCCCATCGCACAACCCACCTGCGAACTCACACAAGCCGTCACGCGACCCGAGTAGCGCATGAGAACAGTTTCAATCTGGTGATTGTCCCGCAGCCCCAGCAGATACTTGCGGGTGAAGCCGTCCGTCGAATGGGTTTCGCGAGTGATCGGCAACCAGCCTACCTCGGTATCGGCCTGCAAACGATCCACGAGCTTGATCGGCAGACCGGTGATCGTCTCCCAATCCGTGCGCCCTTCGAGGTAAAGGTGTCGCCAAATCTTCCCGGCGTGCAGGGGTTTAAAACCCCATGACTCCACGCGCGCTCCAAGCTCGGAACGCGTCAGGCCTAGGAGAGGAATAACCGGGTCGGCGGACATGGGGAGACGACTCAAGGTCGTTGCGAGTCAGTCGTAAAGCCCTACTCGCCGGCGCGCAGCTTCGCCGCAACTTCAGCATAATCGTAGGTGGTAACCTCCCAGGCATTGCCCCAAGGATCGTCAAAATACCAAGACCAGGATTTATCGTGATCAACCGGCCCGTGCAGAGACTGGTCCGTCGTGGGAAAGCGTTGGCCGAACTCGCTGAACTCCGCCGCCGAGGCCCGCAGGGCCAGTCGCTTCCAGCCGCCTTGATGGGTGAGCTTGGTCGGACCGCCATCGAACACCGCCAACAAGGTCCGCCCGCCATCGTTGCTCATCATCAGCGGGCCATGTTCCGCCCAATCGGCAAACTCGGGCACGGCCTGGTAGCCCAGCCACGCTTCATACCAGCGCACCGCCTTGGCGCGATCAGGCACGACGAGTTCGACGTGATCCGTTTCCATCAGGTCGAAGTTGGTTGGGCGGGTGACAGGGAAGCCTTCGCATCCTCGATCGACACCGTTTGCCGCTTCCGTTCGAGGAAGAAATTGATCTCGGTGTAGCCCACCTCCTCCAGGATGTTCATCGCCATGAGATAGCCTTCGGCCACGCGCTGCGGAACATGTGCATCAGCGCCGAGGACCACCGGAATTCCGCGCTCCAACATCATGCTCAACATGGATGGACTCGGATTCATCTCGGGGATGGATTTGAGCCGTCCGCTGGTGTTGAGCTCCATCGCCACGCCGGTCGCCGCGATGCGATCCAGCGCCTTCGCAATATATGGCTCAATCAGGGAAAACTGCCACTCATGCGGAAACAGGTTCTTTACGAGATCCGGGTGAGCCAGGGTATCAAAAAGCCCCGTCTCGGCGGCCTGCGCGAGATGCTTAAAGTAAGTCTGCTGAAACGCGAAGGCGTCACCGTTGAAGTATTCATCTTCGTATTCCGGCAACTGGGGATGGACCGAACCCAGAACGTGGTTGAGGGGGGCGATGTCATGCAGCTTTTCCAACCAGGGTTCGACTCCCGGAAAGTAATCGCTCTCCAAGCCGGCGCGGACATCCAACTGATCAGCAAACGCCTCCCGCGTTGCCGCAATCATGGCATGATAGTGCTCGTATTCATCCGGACGCATCCGCACCCAGGCACTGTGTTCATCGGGCAACGGACAATGACACGTGAAGATGATGCCCTTGAGTCCCGCGGCGACCGCGGCTTCGGCATACTCGGGCGGATCACCCTGCGCATGATTGCACAGCGGAGTGTGACAGTGAGATTCGTAAAGCATCGGCATGATCAAAGTGGTTCGAAGAAGGCGGGCCAACCGTAGCTCGTCAAATTGTTGTAAAGATTCCGTAAGTTTAGGCGCAAATGGGATGCCTTTTGACACTTGCGCGGCAAATCGTGAAATATCACCGCGCCAAATCCATGTCCGACCTCGCTTCACTTCGCCAAGACTACACCCTCGCCGGGATAACCGAGAGCGGAATGGCAACAGATCCAATCGAACAGTTCGGCCGTTGGTTTGCCGAAGCGCAGGCAGCCAAACTCATCGAACCCAATGCCATGACCTTGGCCACCGCCGACACCGACGGCGTGCCCTCAGCGAGAACCGTGCTGTTAAAGGGCGTGGACGAACGCGGCTTCACGTTCTTCACCAACTACGAGAGCAAGAAGGGCCGCGATCTCGCCGATAATCCCCGCGCTACGGTGGTCTTTCCGTGGTTGGCATTGGAGCGACAGGTTATCGTGCACGGCACCGTCGACCAGATCGCCCGGGAAGAAACGGAAGCGTATTTCCAAAGTCGCCCCCGCAGCAGCCAACTCGGAGCGTGGGCTTCGGCCCAAAGCACCCGAGTCACCGACCGGGAGGCGCTCGAGGCCGGCTTGCGCGAAATTGAGTCACGCTTTGGTGACGGACCGATACCCGCGCCGCCGCATTGGGGAGGATATCGCGTGGCACCGGTATCGATCGAGTTCTGGCAGGGCCGGCCCAGCCGCCTGCACGATCGCCTCCGGTATCGAAGAACCGGAGACGGTTGGGTGATCGAGCGATTTTCGCCGTAGCCTCACGCCGATTTTCGAACCCCACTCGCCCAGCTCCTAATCATGCCCCGCTCACCTTCAAAACCCCGCCACGCGAGCGCCGTCCCCGGCGCCACCCTGCTTTCGCGGGTTTTCAAGGGAATCACCGAAGGCATTGCCATCACCAGCTGTGATTTCGGTCCGAGGGGGCTCCAGATCGAGTATGCGAATCCCGCGCTGTTGGCGATGACGGGCTACTCCTTCGATGAACTGCACTCGCACCCCCATGGCATCCTGCACAAAAGCCGCAAGGACCTCACGCCGATGCGGCGTTGGATCAAAGCGCTACCCGACGCGGAGCCCCTCACGCAGGAAGGCTACCTGAAAAGCCGGGATGGGACCGTCGTCTACGTGGCGTGGACCTTGAGCGCCCTGACCGACGCGAGCGGTCAAGTGATCCAGATCATGATCACCTACCGCGACATGACGGCAAATCGCCAGTTGCGCGAGGCCTTGGTCCATTCGCAGCGGCTCGATGCCGTCGGCCGCTTGGCTGGAGGGGTGGCTCACGATTTCAACAACCTGCTTTCCATCATCAACGGCTACACCGAGATCCTTCATCACCGTCTCGGGGAGAACTCCGACGTGAAGAAGGAGTTGCTCGAAATCCATCAGGCCGGGCAGCGAGCCTCGACGTTGGTGCACCAGCTGCTGGCTTTCGGGCGGCGCCACTCGATGGATCCCCGCGTGATCGAACCACACCGGTTGGTCCGCGAGCACGTGGACATTCTGGCCCGGCTGCTCGGCGAAAACCGTTCCCTCGAAATCGATCTCGCCGAAGATACCGGCAACGTGCACGTGGATCCCACGCAGTTACAGCAGGTGTTCCTCAACCTCGTGCTTAATGCCCGCGACGCCACCCAGGAAGGAGGCCGGATCAGCGTCTGCACCCGCAACGTCACCATCAATCCGCAGCGGAGCCGGCGAAGCACCGATCCGAAATCGGGCGATTATGTGCTCTTGTCCGTTTCGGACAACGGCTGCGGGATGGATGCCAAGACCAAGAAAACGCTGTTTGAGCCGTTCTTCACCACCAAGGGCGAAGGCAAGGGCACTGGGTTGGGGTTGGCACTCGTGTATGGGGTGGTGACGCAAAGTGGCGGCCACGTGCGGGTGGACAGTGAACTCGGCCAGGGATCCACCTTCGAAATTTATCTGCCGCACACCAAGGAGCCGATTGATCCGGTGCGAGGTAAGCTCGCCCCCCTGCCCGTCACCGGCGGACGAGAAACCCTGTTGATCATCGAACCGGACGATGTCGTGCGTAAGATGGTCGAAGGCATTCTGTCAGCCGACGGCTACGAGATCATTGCGTGCAGCGGTTGCTCCACCGCCGCGGTCGAAGTCAAACGCCTGAAAAACGCCATTCATCTGTTGATCGCCGACCCGGCGGCCGAAGACGGCAATGTGGGGCAACTGGCGCGCCGCCTGCACCGTGCCCAGAAGGGTATCCGGGTATTGGGTATCCCCAACACCACCTGTGTCCCGATCACGGGCGTTCCCGCCAAGCATCAAGCTCAACTCCCCAAACCCTTCGCCCTGAGTTCCCTGCTGTTCGAGGTCAGAAGCCTGCTCGACGCCAAGGGCTGATTGCGCCTCACTGCGGCCATGCGCCTGTTTTTGATCCGCCACGCCCACGCCCTGGATCACGCCAACGATGCCGAGCGCCCCTTGAGCGAACGTGGTCAGAATATCACCCGCCAAACCGCGGAGTTCTTCAAAGCCAACGGCCGCCTGCGACCCGCTCAGGTCTGGCATAGTCCACTGCAACGGGCATTCGAAACCGCCGCCGACCTCGTCACGCGCCTGGATCCCGACATCCCGCTGGTGGAAACCGATGGCCTGCTCCCCTTCGACGATCCGCAAATCATGGCCGAGCGATTCCGGCTGTATCCCACTTCCCATGATGTCGCGGTGGTGGGGCACCAGCCGCACTTAAGTGCTCTGGCTTCGCTTTTGGTCGCGGGAAGATCTGATCCGACGCTGTTTCATTTCAAAAAAAACGCCGTGCTCGCCCTGCGTCGCAGCGAGGATAATTTCGCCGATACCGGACTCGCGCGTTGGCGGGTCGGCTGGCACTTCTCGCCCGAGTTCCTGCCGGGTTTCGAATAACCAAACCGATTACCGGATCGTCGCATGCCGCTGGACCTGCAGCCCACCCGCTCCGATAGCGCCGCCGCGAACATGGCGGCCGACTTTCTGATGCTGCAGCACTATCCTGCCAACGGCAACGCCCGCTGGCGGCACTACCACTGGCATCGACCCGCCGTCACATTCGGCTATGCCCAACGGATCAAGGACGTGCGGGCCCAACTTGGTGACGAAGCGCGCGAGTTGGAGCTCTGCCGCCGTCCCACCGGTGGAGGAATCGTCGACCACCGCCATGACTGGACCTACGCGTTGGTCATTCCGCCCAAACACGATCTTGGCGCCGCGCCCGCCCCCGTGAGCTATGCGGCGGTGCACGAGGCGATCGCAGCATGTCTTAACGCTGCGGGATGTCCGGCCAAACTACAGTCCACCGAAAAAAAACCCGCGGCGGCCAACCGCGCCGCCGTTTGTTTTTCCCAGGCCGAACCCGCCGATGTGATCCACGCTGAAACCGGTCAGAAACTGGCCGGCGCCGCGCAAAAACGCGGCAAGCGCGGGCTGTTGTTTCAGGGGTCGCTTTCACGGGAAGCGACCGGGGTCATCGATTGGGATGAATTCGAACACGCACTGCTCGATCGCTTGGCCGATTTGTTGGGAATGCCGGCCCAGACCGCGTCCTGGCCCGAGCCTTGGGATGAAACCGTCGATGCCCTGGCCGAAGATTATGCCTCCGAGGGCTGGCTTGAGCGTCGGTAGGAAAACGGACTCCTGAGCATGCAACCCCTGCAGGATTTGGTCGGCATCATGGACATCGCGCATCCCGCGACGTTTACCGTTACCTTTCTGTTGGCCTCATGGCTGATGATCTGGCGGCTCGAAGCCATGTTGAGTCACGGTTTGGAGGGGACCGCCCTCGGTACCTTGATCGTGCCCTACTGTTCCGGTTTGGGGAACCTGGTCTTCGTTTTTCTGCTGTGGCGCGATCAGGGGCCGCCGGTGGAGATCATGGTGAACAGTTTGGTTAACAACGTGACCAACCTGACTCTGTTGCTGGGCCTCCCCGCTCTGATCTGGCCCCTGCACGTCGTCATGGCCAAAGGTAGCAAAACCGTTCGCCGGGAACAGCGGCTGAGTCGCCTAGCTTTGATGATGACGCTCGCGGCGGTCGTGTTTTTCACCGGTCTCACTTGGGCTTTGGGCCGCGATGGCAACTTGGATCGTGGAGACGGGTTCGCGTTGATCGGAGTTTTTCTTTTCTGGCAGACGTTTCAGGTCTTCGACGTGCTCAAACACAATCTGCAGCGAAACACCGGGTTTGGCGTAGGGTTCTATCTCGACCTGGTGCTGATCGGGGTGGGCGGATGGATTATCTACGAAAGCCTGGATGCCCTGGTAACACAGCTGAGTGCTTCCGATGCCGGATTCTTTCGCGCGGAACACCTAGGATGGATCACCGGCTGGTTGCTGGTCCTGCCGAATGCCATTCTGGCCTTCTACTACGCTTGGAAAAAACGAGCAGACATTGTCTACGCCTCTCAGATAGGAGACGGCCATATTTGCATCCCCCTTTGTCTGGGACTATTCGCCGTGTTGCGCCCCGTTCCCCTCCCCGGCTTTTTTCTGACCGCGATGGCGGTCATGGGCGGCGCGGTGGTGGTGCACGCCGTGTGTCTACTGGGACTCGGGCGCATGCCGCGACCGGTCGCCGGAATTCTGGTGATCGCCTACGCTGCTTTTGTCTACTCCGGCCTGCTCAGTTGAGCCCCCTCAGTCGCTCTCGGACACCACCGGGTCCTGTTGAAACGTCTCGCACAGTTCCATGAACGTTTTCTGCGCCGGCAACCACCCGCCCGTTTCCCGAATATCAGTCAGACTGGCATCCGTGTTGTTCCACCACAGGTAAGCGGTTGGTCCGATCCGCACACACGCATCATAAGCCGTGCCGGCCGCCTCCGCGGCGAAACCGAAATCACCTACCGCCAACTGCCGCCCCTCGAGCTCGGACTGCAGCGGCCGAATATCCGTTTTGAAGTTGAGTCGAAACTGTTCAACGCGCGGTCCTTCATAAACCGCGAGCTTCGCGCCTTGGCTGGATAAGGTGACCACCGCCCATTCATCAAAAACAACTTCGCCACTCCTGGCATTCATGCGCGTGGCGCACTGCGTGATCAACAAACGGGCTTCGGACAAAGTCATGTTTCCTGTGATGTAAGAAACGAATTTCGGCGCAAGCCTGTTGGTGATCTTTTCTTCGTATTCACATTTTGATTACACTCGGATTTTCGGCGTTTTTTAGGCGCGGATAAATTTGCAAATGAACATCACTGGATACTTGCAATTCATAACGAGTGACTGAAGCTCAGGCCACACGGCGCACGGTGCGCCAACGTGTCCGCGAGGTTTTCCTAACCAACCGGATGTTAGATCAGAACCAACATAAGAATCCCCCAAAAAGGAAACTGCTATGGCTAAAGCCAAAAAAACGGTGAAGAAAGCTGCTAAGAAAAAAGCGCCTGCTAAGAAGGCCCCTGCCAAGAAAAAGGCACCGGCTAAGAAGAAGGCACCAGCTAAGAAAAAGGCACCTGCTAAGAAGAAAGCACCTGCCAAAAAGAAAGCTGTGAAGAAGGCCGTCAAGAAGGCCCCTGCTAAGAAGAAGGCACCGGCCAAAAAGAAGGCCCCCGCCAAGAAGAAGTAAGTTAGACTTCACCAAAATAACTCACAGCAGCCGTCCTTCGGGACGGCTGCTTTTTTGTGCACGGGAGTCGGCGTCGCTCATAAGTTAATTACGACTTCGACTTCATTAACATTTTTCGACCCGACTCCTTCATGCGTGGCGCCGGGTGTCGGCTAACACCTCACTTCACGTCCCACTTGAGCGGTTCCGGTCCCGGTCCCACCAGCTCCAACTCCTGCTCGGCTTCCGCATACATTTCTTCGTCGGGCAATTCTTCCAAAGGCGCAAAACGCTCTGATGAAAAACCCAGTTCCTGGGCGTCGGCATGAAAAGGATCCGCCGGATTGTGCAATTCTGCGAGCAACAGGCCGACCGTGGCGGAATCGCCGGCCTTCACGATCTTTTCGCGGCCCAAAAAGACATCCCGGATGGTGTAGGTGTCCCCTTTGGTGGGGAGTTGCTCGTAAATCGAGCGCACCACGTCGGTAAACGTATCGTTGGTGCAGACCACGCGTTGTCCTTTTTGCATCGCGGCAGCGCAAGCGGACACGACGACTTTGGCAAGCCGGTGATTCGCTCTGAAACCAGGGGGAATTTAATTTTCATACCACTTGCACTTTCCTTGCGCCCAAAGTCGGCCAGTTTGACGGCGGCATGATTACCCCCCGTTTTCGAAGTATACTTTGTGGCGTGCTGCTCACCGGCCTCGTCCCCGCATTGAGCCTGCGAGCTGGTTCCACGTATGTGGCGCCGACCGCCGCCGAAATGTTCCATGGTTTTCAGGAGCGCCGAGCCGCTATTATTGACGCCTACGTTGAGCGGGTGGATCCGGAAAACCTCGACCGCGGTGGCCTGCACGATGTCGCGGTGAACTTCCATCAAGGCACCCACCTCGAGTGGGCCCGTGAACGCCTGCGGCGCATGTGTGAGAGCCCACGTGGCGCCATGTTCTGGATGTTTCCCATGGTGCTTACCATGAATGCCGGCAAGGAGCACCTGAGCGACGAAGACCTCGCCGTGATCCGGGAAGCCTGGCGGACCTACTTCCCTTACCGGGGCGATACCGAAAACCATTGGTTGATGTATTACGCGAGCATCTACCTCGCCGCCGAATACTGGCCGGACCTGCCCGGCAGTGAATGGTATAACGGGAAAACCTCCGCCGAGAACCGCGCCGAAGCGAAGGAATATCTCATGGAGACGTTTCAGATCACCACCGGGTATGGCCGTGGCGAATACGACTCCCCGAACTACATCGATCCCTACCTCTCCGCTCTCGCCCTCCTCACCGCCTGGGCGCAGGACCCGGAGTTGCAAAAACTCGCCGAGATGCAGCTGGAAGGCGACTTGGCCGACTTCGCCGTGGAAAACATCGGTGGCGTCTACGGCGGAGCGCACAGCCGCATCTATCCAAAACACGCCATCCAGCCGGCGCTTGCCGCCTCCAGTTCCTTGGCGTGGTTGCTCTGGGGTCAGGGCGAGATGGCCCTCAACGGTTCGGCCCTACTGTTGTCGCTCACGGGCTACCAACCGCCGGCGATTCTCCAGAAAATCGCCACGGATCGTTCCACGCCCTACGTGCACCGGGAATTGAAACGCACGCGTTGGCGGATGCGCCATGCCGGCCCCGAATCAATTGACCTCGCCGGCCATCGTACCCAGCCCGTCTACAAATACAGCTACATGACCCCGCACTACATGCTCGGATCGAGCCAAGGCGGTCTGCTGCAGCCCATCCAACAACAAACTTGGAGCCTGAATTGGCACGAAGCGAAACCCCTAGGCAAAGCCAGCACCTTCTTCGCCCTGCATCCCTACTACTCGGCCCTCGAAGGCACGATGTATTTCGGGGCGGACTGGGACACCGTCGTGGACCTGATCGCCCGTTCGAAGGTGGACTATAATTCGCCCGATAAACTCATGAGCGGTTCCCCACACGAGCAGGTGTTCCAACACCAGTCCGCCATCATCGGCCTCTACGACATTCCCGAGGGGACGACCTTCCCGCATCTGAACACGTTTTTCTCCCGCGACCTGAAGCATCGCGTCGAAGATCCCTCGGGTTGGATGTTTGCCCAGGGCGGCCAGACCTACATCGCCTACCGCCCGTTCGTCCCCGGCGAATGGCGACCGACCGACTGGACCGGACTCCTGGCCGGGGGCGCCGGCGCCTGGATCAGCAGCGGCCACGAGGAATGGGGCACCGGCCACCAGGTCTTCGTGAGTGAAGCGTCGCAAAACGGCTACGTTGCCCAGTTCGCGTCGATTGATGACTTCGCCGATATCGAGGCCTTCATGACCGCCGTCAAAGCCCTCCCGCTCAGCATCTCTCTATCCCCCAAAGCGAGCGTCGAATTCACCGCGCTCGACGGCACGGTGATGACCGGCACCTATGGCGAAACGCCCGCGATCAACGGCGAGCCTCTAGACTACGCCCATTGGCCGCTCTACGAGGGTCCGTTCCTCAACGCCGAACGCGGCGCCAACGTGCTGCACCTCCGCCACGACTCGGAATCCCGCATCTTGGATTTCCGCAACGCCACCGTCACTGAAACCGTCGCTCCTTCCCAGCCATGAGAACCCTGACTGCCCTCCTCTTCGCTTCCGCGGTGGCAATGGCCACCGCACAGGCCGAGCCCGCCTCGGTGCTCTTCACTGCCGCCGCTTTTACCAAAGCCCAAAAGAACTCATCCATTCCGACCGACGCTGGCATCTTTGTCCACCTGCCCAACCAAGGTTGGGTGCCCTACGGTCCCAAAATCCAACAGGTCAGCAGCGCCGCCGTGGATCCGTCCAATTCCGATCGGGTCTTTCTCGCCTGCGGCAACGGTATCGTGCGCAGCCTTGATGGCGGGGTGACCTGGCGCATGGTCACCGGCTGGCGCGAGAGCGATATCTACGCGATTCAGATCGATCCTACCGACGGACAACGCATCTACGCCGCCAGCGGCTGGGGGATCGTGCGCTCGTTTGACGGTGGCGACACGTGGGAGGCGATCAACCAAGGCCTCGGCGAGTATTTCACCCGCACGATGGTGCTCGACGCGAAGAAGCCGAAACGACTGCTCGCGGGCACCACGAG
>CAKZMS010000008.1 GCA_937128785.1 uncultured Opitutaceae bacterium
ACCAATGGGACATCTACCAGGTCGACATCGCGACGCGCACGGAGACCCAGCTCACCAACAGCGCCTCGCTCGACGATGGCTCAGAATACGCACCCGACGGCAAGTGGATCTACTTCAACTCCACCCGTGGCGGCACGATGGATATCTGGCGCATGCGACCCGACGGCTCCGATCCCGAGCAGGTGACTGATGACGAGTTAAACAACTGGTTCCCTCATCCGTCACCCGACGGCAAGTGGCTGGTCTTTCTATCCTACGGCACCGACGTCGACCCCAAGGATCACCCTTACTACAAGCATGTAACCCTGCGCCTCATGCCCATGGATGGCAGCGCCCCACCGCGCGTCATCGCCTATGTCTACGGCGGCCAAGGCACCATCAACGTCCCATCGTGGTCGCCGGACAACCGCCGCATCGCCTTTGTCAGCAACTCCGGGCCGATCGCGACCCCCTAGTTCGGCACGTTTGGCGCCGACGAGAGCTCGCCTTCAGGGCTAACGGTATAAACACTCTGCCGTCATCCCTATCTCCGCCCAAAGCTTCTTCCGCCCGGTCCTCACGATCTGCCTGCTCCAGATCAGTGGCTTCACCATGGCCGAAGACGGCATCGATCCCACCGCTCCCGCCCCCACTCCGACGGAATCCGAAACCATTGTGCAGGAGGGCAACAAGGTCGCTCTCGTCGAGGATGCGAGCCTTGATGAAGCACTTGATCGACGCCCGGATCTCGCCTTCGCCAATGTCAGTCTCGACCAGGAGAACAGCGGCGTCTCCCTGTCGACCATCCCCGCCCAGGCGGTGGCCAAAGCAGAAGTCCTCAAGGCCGCCACCCCCGACCTCGACGCTGATACCCGCGGCTCAATTCTGCGGGTGAAGTACAAACCCAGCTACGAGCTTACGGACCGGTTCATCAGCGGGCGCGCCTACACCCGCTACAAAGACATCTATCAATCCTTCGGTTGGATGGGCGACTTTTCGTGGGCTCAGCGCATCGGAGAGAACGCCGGATTCCGCGCCACCTTCGAGGCCGAAGACATCGAACGAGGTTCGGATGTTTACGATGTCGATTGGGGGGAGCTGCCGGCGGCCGCCACCGGCGAGCCCTACATCAACCGCATCACCCAGGTGAACGGTCGCCGGGACCACGTCACCTACCGCTTCAACGGCAGCACCGACTATCGCTTTTCCGAAGGCAACGACATCTACCTGCGACTCGCCTACGAAGACGCCTCCTACGACGCGATCAGCTCCAACGTGCAACTACGTTACGGTGACGAAGCGGATTTTGCTGAACTTACCCGGGACAGTGGCCGCACCACCGACGGACGGATCATGCGCTTCGGTTCCCAATATCGAGAGGTTGCCGAAGAGATCAGTGTCACCCTCGGCGGCAACAACACCCTCGGGGTCGTCGAACTGGAATGGCGCGCGCAGCACAACAGCCAGATTGAGGAGGAACTCTTCGATGACGATGTGCGCTACATCCGTGAAGGCCTGAGCTTCGGCTACACGGATGCCCGCACCGCCGTGCCCCGCGTAATCTATCCGGACAACGATGCCCCGGAGCTGTATCCGCTGACCAGTTACGACTCCTCCACCCAATATGACGAGATCACCGCTTCCGTTGCGGCCGTGGATCTGCGCTGGTCGGACGGATTCCTCCAAGCTGGCGACTATATCAAATTTGGCATCAAGGGCTCCCGCGATCGCCGTGACCTTCGCCGCAACCTTCTCGCCTACGACGTGAACGCGTCGTCCACCATCCGGCTCAGCGACGCCCTTTCCCCCTACACCCGCGACGATTTTCTCGGCGAAGGATTCAGCCCCGGAGCCGTGCCCGATGCCGGGGTCACCGCCGACTATATTCGTGCCCATCCCGACATCCTCGAGCTCGATGCCCTGCTGAGTGCCCGCCGATCGTTCCCCGGCAGCTACGACGTGCAACAGGACATCAACGCCGCCTACACCATGATGAACTGGCAGGGAGAGCGCCTGCGGGTCGTCGCCGGAGTGCGCTACGAAAACACGGAACTGAGCGCCCTGGGCAACGAGGTCATTGTGAACGGCGACGAGTTCGAAGTGCGCCCCAATCGCGCCGCCAACGACTACGACCAAGTTTTCCCCGGCCTGCACATCCAGTATGATCTGAGCGAAAAACTGAAATTTTTCGGCTCCTCTACCAAGACGATCAAACGCCCCGCTTTCAGCTACACCGCACCGTTTCGGGTGATCGATGTGGAAGACCAGGAACTGATCATCGGCACCCCCGAGATCCGCGCGACCCTCTATCAAAACTACGATATCGCACTCGATTTTCAGCCCAATGAAGACCTGCTCCTCTCCGGCGAAGTCTTTTACCGCGACATCACCGACCCCGTCTACCGCCGGACCGATCTATTGACCGAGGGCGAGTTCGCCGGGTGGGAGCTACGCCAGTTTCGCAACGGTGATCCGGCCACCCAGCAGGGGGCAAAGGTGCTGCTCCAACATGATCTCGGCTCGTTCGGTCCGGAACTGGAACCGTGGTCCTGGAGCTTTGCCTACACCTACCTCGAAACCGAAGCGGCCTATCCCCAAAGGCCCGGAGAAACCCTGCCCTTGATCGCCGCCCCCAGCGACCGTCTGGACACCTCCGTGTCATTCCGCGGCGACCGTTCGTTCGTCCAACTCGGGGTCGACTACCGCTCCGCCATGTTGATGGAGGTCGGCCAGAACGGTCCGCTCCAGGATCGGTTTTACGGCGACCGCATCATGCTGAACCTCAAGGCCGAGCATAAGCTCAATGCGCGCTTCACCGCCTTCGTGGACTGGAAGAACCTGATGCGCGAATACGAGCGCGACATCGTGCAGGGCCCCACCGATCGCGCCAGCTACTACCAATACGACCCGTGGGCGGTGCTCGCGGGCATGCGGTTCAAGTTATAGACTAACTTAGAGGTTCGGGTAACTTGCCCACGCCCAACCCATCCGCCATCAACGTCGCGATGATGAAACTCGGCCTTGGTCTTTATCGACACATGCTTACAGCGGAGAATTTCGCCTTCGCTCGGCAAGCCGGTGCCACCCACATCGTGGCCCACCTCGTCGACTACTTCCGCGGCGGTGACCACGCTCACGCCGAAGACCAACCCGTCGGGACCGATCTCGGCTGGGGGCTCGCCGGAGACCCGAATCAGCTCTGGTCCGTCGAGGAGCTCACGACCTTGCGCCAGAATGTCGAGGCCGCCGGTCTCACGCTCGCCGCGATCGAGAATTTCGATCCCGCCCACTGGCACGATATTCTGCTCGATGGACCGCAGCGCGCCCAACACATCGAGAACGTCAAAACCATCCTGCGAAACCTCGGGGAAGCCGGCATCCCCATGATGGGTTACAACTTCTCCATCGCCGGGGTGGCCGGACGCACCACGGGTCCCTACGCGCGCGGCGGCGCTCCCTCCGTCGGTATGGAGGGTCCCTACGATCTGCCGATGCCAGCCGGGATGGCGTGGAACATGATCGTGGATGAATCGCGGTTGAATGAACCGCTTGCCCCCATCACCGCTGCCCAGCTTTGGGATCGCCTCGAGCGGTTCTTGAACGAAGTGCTGCCGACGGCGGAAGCCGCCGGCGTAACCCTTGCGGCGCACCCCGACGACCCGCCGATGCCCACCATCCGCGATACCCCTCGTTTGGTCTACCAGCCGGACCTCTACCAGAAACTCATCGATATCAATCCCAGCCCCGCCAACGCGCTCGAGCTGTGCGTCGGCTCCATCGCCGAGATGACGGAGGGCGACGTCTACGACGCGGTCGAAACCTACGCTCGCCAGAACCGGGTTGGCTACGTGCACCTGCGCAACGTCGTCGGGAAAGTGCCCACCTACAAGGAGTCGTTTATCGATGACGGCGACATCGATGTGTTGCGTATCATGCGCATCCTGCACGAAAACGGATTCGCAGGCGTGGTCATTCCAGACCACGCGCCCCAAATGTCCTGCGATGCGCCCTGGCATGCCGGCATGGCCTACGCCCTCGGTTTTATGGCGGCAGGACTAAAGACCCTCTCTTAATCTTTTCAGAACCCACCACCCCCAACCCCCAGAATAAACTATGCGCCCCGAACAATGGGAAATTTTCAAAAAGGCCGCCCACGGCGAGAAACTCGATAACATCCCGATGGCTCTGATCATCGACAGCCCGTGGATCCCCGGCTACGTCGGCGTAAGCCACATGGATTTTTACCTGGACCCGCAGGTGTGGTTTCAGTCCCACCTGAAGATCCACGAAGAATTTCCGGACGTGATCTTCGTTCCCGGCTGGTGGATGGAATACGGCATGGCGGCGGAGCCTTCGGCGTTGGGTGCAAAGATCAAATTCTGGGAAAACAACACGCCTTCGGAATACCACAATCTGTTCAGCATCGACGACGTCGACAAGCTGCACAAATACGAGGTCGAGTCCGACGCCTTCATGGCGATGACGCTACACCGCATCCGCATGCAGAAACAGCAGGTGTTCGATGCAGGCTACATCATGCCGATGGTCACGGCTCGCGGTCCGATGTGCACGGCCGGGTTTGTGCGCAACACCTCCGACCTCATGCTCGACCTCGTCGACGAACCGGAGAAGGTCCACAAGCTCCTCGATCTCACCACGCGGCTCATCATCGACTGGCTCAAGGCCCAACAGAAAGCTATCGGTGATTGCGTGGAGGGCTTGTTCATTCTCGACGACATCGTCGGCTTCGTAAACGAGGACCACTACGAGGAGTTCTGCCATCCCTACCTCAAGCGGATCAACGACGAGTTCCCCGACGATTGGGTGAAGCTTTACCACAACGACGCCGACGTCGTCGCCTGTATGGACCACCTGCCCGAAGCCGGCTTCAACGTGCTCAACTGGGGCAAACAAACTGAGATCACCGAAGTGAAGGAGCGCATCGGTGATGAGATGACCCTCATGGGTAACGTGAACCCGCTCGAAGTGGCCGTCCGCGGCACGCCCGAAGAAGTGCACAAGTCCACCATGGACGTGCTGAACAAGAGCGAAGGCGAACGTATCATCCTCTCCGTCGGCGGCGGCGTCAGCCCCGACATGCCCCGCGAAAATATCAACGCCATGCTCGCCGCCCTCAACGAATACAACGCCAAGCGCAACGCGGGGTAACGTGCCCAAATAATCGATACACCATCGGCAAGGCTCAGCGCGAGCCCTCCCTTCGATACCCCCTATTGATTCAGTCGATAAGGGGTATCGAGTTTATCAACTCACGGTCATCCGCAGGACCCGATATAGTGGAAAGGTCGAACCGCTCGAAGCGGCTTCGGTTCAACCACACACTATCATGGAACTGCTTTCTCAATCGTTGGTATCGCCGCGCAAGTTATCCTCATCGCCATAGCGGCCCGACGTTGGCCCCGGCCTCATCCACTGGGCCGAAGACGCCTACTTCACCGAAGACACCCCGATCCTCGGCGAAGCGGTGATCAAACCCAACATCGTCCAATTGCCCCAAAGGGTCCGGGGCGAATGGGTGTGCTAAGCGTGGAAGCGCACGAAGGGTGAAACCTGTCGGGCGTAAAGACCGACCCACCACTCGGCAGGCGCGGTTCACCCAGGTCCGAGGTTGGGCGTGACCGCCCCACCTTCGCCAAAGGCTATGGCGGGCAAGCGGGCGCGCCGATATTGCCTCTCAGCCAGCACGTGACCAGCAGGGTGAAACCGACGGTCTCGGCGAGGCTGCTCTTCCCCAATCAGTCTATTGATTGCACCAGCGCGGCGGTTGCGGCCCAAACCTTTCTCCTCATGGGTCTAGGCGTCGATGTTTCGCCCCACCATCACCCGCCTCGCTCTGGCCTGCCTGAGTCTTGTTTTCCCCCTCGCGCACTCTGTGGCGGCCGACCAACCCGTGCCGTCCATGTGGACGGCTGACAACGGCGATGGTTCCTACACGAATCCACTGTTCTACGACGAGTTTTCCGATCCCGATCTGATCCGGGTGGGCGAAGACTACTACCTGACGGGCACCACCATGCATTCCATGCCGGGCCTGCCGGTGCTGCATTCGCGGGACTTGGTGAACTGGGAGCTGAAGAGCTATGCGCTCGACGAACTCGACCTCGGTCCCGAATACCGCCTCGAAAACGGCGAGACCATTTACGGCCAAGGGATCTGGGCGCCCTCCTTCCGCTACCACAACGGCACGTTCCACATCTTCGCCAACGTCAACGGCCAAACCACTCAGCACTTTACCGCCACCGACCCGGCCGGGCCGTGGGAGCAACGCGCGATGAAGCGCTCACTGCACGATCTGTCGGTGCTGTTCGAGGAGGATGGTCGCACGTTCGTGGTGTGGGGAGAGCGCGAAATGCGCCTGGCCCAGTTGAAC
>CAKZMS010000009.1 GCA_937128785.1 uncultured Opitutaceae bacterium
GACCGATTTCTACCGCGTGGGCTGCGCGTTGGCCGCTTTCGCAATATTGCAGTGTACCAAATTTCCGCCGTGGGCACTGGTCCTCGGCGGGGCATTGGTCGGATACTTCTTATTCTGAGGAGGAGTGCAGTTTACGAACGCGCAGACTCCAGAAGATCACTGGGGTGATGATCAGGATGTGAAGCAGGCTTGAAACCATGCCGCCGACCACGGGAGCGGCGATCGGGCGCATCACTTCGACTCCGCTTCGATCCAGCCAAAATAACGGCGTGAGGGACGCGACAGTCGTGGCCACGGTCATCACCTTGGGACGCAGCCGCAGCTTTGCTCCTGCCATTACCGCAGCCGTCAACTCATCGCGATTGAGTTCACTGCCTTTTTCGTCCCTCGCGGATTTAACGGCCTGCTCCAGATATGTCACCATGACGACGCCGGTTTGAATAGCGGTGCCGAACAAAGCGATATAGCCGACCCAAACGGCGACGCTGAAATTGTAGCCCAACCACCATTGCAGCATCACACCGCCGGTGAGGGCGAACGGAATGGCCAGAATGACATGAGCTGCCTCACTGGCGCTGCGAAACACCATCGTCAGTAAAACGAAGATAATCCCGATCACCGCCGGGATGACGATCTGCAGCGTCTCCTTGGCCCGCAGTTGATGTTCAAATTGTCCGGAGTAGGCGAGAGTGATGCCGGGCCCGGGATCGAAATCGGAGGCCACGCGTTCTCTGACTTCTTCGACAAATCCACCCAAATCCCGACCAGCGACATTGGCCTGCACGAAGACCCGCAATCGCCCGTTCTCCGACGCGATTTCGGCCGGACCCAGAGTGCGCTTGATGTCCACCACTTGCGCCAACCGAATACGCGCTCCGCTGGGAGTGATCATGGTGAGATCAGCAAGTCGTTCGATGTCGCCGCGATCGGCAGCGTCGAGCCGAACCTGAATGTCCCGGCGTTCCCGCCCCAGCAGCGTGTTGCCATGTACCGTGCCGCCAATCCCGGTTTCCACCACCCGCAGGACATCAGCCGCATTCAGGCCGAAGCGGGCCAACTGGGGACGATCAAGATGGAATTCGAGGTAAGGCTTTCCCTGCACCCGCGATGAGGTGACGCCCGTTGCTCCCGGCACTGAGGCCACGATCTTTTCCAGTTCGAAGGCTTTGTTCTGGAGCACCGTCAAATCATCGCCGAACAGCTTCACCCCGACTTGTGCACGAATGCCGGTGCTGGTCATGAGAATCCGATTCTCAATCGGCATCAGAAACCCCGGCACGTAGCCCGGGACTTGTTTGAGCAATTCGCTCAGCTCCGAGATGATCTGCGCCTTGGTCACCCCCGGCCGCCACTCCTCCTTGGGACGAAGGGTGAGGGTGGTTTCAATCATCTCCACGGGAGCGGGATCGGTGGCCGTATCCGCCCGCCCCAGTTTGCCGGCGACCAGCACCACCTCGGGATGCTGGCTCATCACTTCGTCCTGCCACGCCATGATACGTTTGACTTCACTCAGCGACGTTGCCGGCAGGAGCACGGGCATGAACAGCAGGTCACCTTCCTCCAGCGGAGGCATGAACTCGGTGCCGATTCCCGCGGTGGCATCGCGAACCCAAGAGTCCGCCGGCAGTCGTTCCCGCCAACTATTGGGTAGTCCGAAGGCAAGCACCCCGGCGCTCAGAAGTCCGATCGCCGCGAACACCAATACGGCCAGCCGATGTTGGAGGGCCCAGCGCAGCACCGGTTCATAGATCCGCAGCAGCGTGCTCATCAGCACGTTCTTGTTTTCATCGCGGAAAGGCCCGCGCACCCAGAAGGAGCACGCGACCGGCACCACCGTGAGGGCGAGCACCGTCGCGCCGATCAAGGCGAAGGTTTTGGTGAAAGCGAGGGGGTGAAACAGCTTCCCTTCTTGCCCGCCCAACCAAAACACCGGGGCGAAGGCCAAGATGATGATGAGCATCGAAAACGTAATCGGCCGAGCGACCTGCAAGGCTGCCTCTCGCGTGAGGCGAGCGACGTCGCCGGCGGTGAGTGGTCCCGTCTTGGCCCGGGCCGCGCGTTCGGCGTGTCGGATCACGTTCTCCGTCATCACGATTCCGGCATCGACCAATACGCCGATGGAGATCGCGATCCCGGTCAGTGACATGATGTGCGAAGGGATCCCGAATCGATCCATCAGAATGAACGAAATCAGAATCGAAGCGGGCAGGGGAATCGTGACGATCAGGATGCTGCGGAAGTGAAACAGGAACAGCACGTGGGCCAGCGTCACCAAGAGGATCTCCTCGGTCAGCGCGGACTTGAGGGTATCGATCGCGCGTTCGATCAGCACACTGCGATCGTAGAATGTCTCGATGGTCACACCGGTGGGTAGACTGTCGTCGATGTCTGCGATCCGCTGCTTCACATCAGTGATGACCTGGTAGGCATTCGCGCCGTAGCGCATCACGACGATTCCTCCGACTACCTCGGTCCCGTTCACGTCCAGCGACCCGCGGCGAAAATCTCCCCCAATGCGGATTTGGGCGACATCGCGGAGCAGTAGCGAAGTGCCGCCCCGTGGCTGCACCACGACCGTTTCCAAGTCCGCGAGGCTCTCGATCAGGCCCACGCCTCGCACCACAAACTCAGCCCCATTCTCTTCAATGGTTTTACCGCCGACGTTCAAGCTCGAGGCTTCCACCGCATCCATCACGTCTCCGAGGGTGACGTTGTATTGGCGCAGTTTCAGGGACGAAACCTCGACTTGGAACTGCTGCACGAAACCACCAATTGAGGCGACCTCCGCCACGCCGGATACGGCCGAGATTTCGCGTTTGATGATGTCATCCTGCAGGGTGCGCAGGCTACCCAGATCCATGATGCCGGAGCGGTCCTTGAGATAGTATTGGTAGACCCAGCCCAGTCCGGTGGCATCGGGGCCTATGCGTGCTTGGACTCCCGCCGGCAATTCGGCCTCCAATGTATTCAGCCGCTCCAATACCCGGGTGCGGGCGAAGTAGTTGTCCGTCGTGTCGTCAAAAACGACGGTCAGAAACGCAAAGCCGAACATCGAGTTGGCCCGCACCGTTTTGACTCCGGCCAGGGCCTGCAGATTCACCGAAAGGGGATAGGTGATCTGGTCCTCCACTTCCTGCGGAGATCGTCCCGGCCAGTCGGCGTAGACGATCACTTGGTTTTCCGAAAGATCAGGAATCGCGTCGATCGGCACGCGTTGCAGGGCCACGATCCCCCAACCGCAAATCGCCAAAAACGCCGCGACGACGAGAAAGCGGTTTTGCAGCGAACCGGTGACGATGCGATCGATCATGGCGGCGGGCCGGTTAGTTGATCGGAGCGCCGCAAGTCAGCATGGCCGATCCGAAGAACGGATTGCGCAGGTCATCTGTGCGTTGCACCCAGCGCCCCTTGCCGAGCACGGGTGTCATCGGACATTGGAAGATATGAACCACCCCCGCCTCGTGCAGGCCGGCCTGTCGAGCCAAGTCGGCCACGGCGGTGCTGAAGGGTTCGAATGGCTCGCGGGCTTCTTTTAAGGTCGAGCTCGCCGTGAGGGCATTGATCATCTTCTCCAGCGGTCCGCCGACGGCATCAGACGTTTGAGCGACATAAGCCGACCATTTTTCGACTACGGCGGGCAATGATTCGCCGTAGGCAGCCAAGTCATCGTTGGCCAGCGCAGCGGCGGCATCAGCGACTGCCAACACCAGCGGTTGGAGCGCGGCGATGTCGGCGGCGGAATCAATGACCTCATCGCCCATCCCGTGAATCATGGGCTCCATCACGTTGAACGGATTGCTGAGCTGCGCTTGCCCTTCGAGAATAAGGGCGGCTTCGGTGACGACGCGGTCGTCGGCGGCGAGACCGCTCTGCACCGCGTAGGCGAGGTCACCCGTCGGTCCGAGCTCGATGGTGCGCGGCTGGTAAGTGTTGTCCGCCACTTCGACGAAAACCAGAGGTTGGTCCCGCGTGAACAAAACCGCGCTTCGCGG
>CAKZMS010000010.1 GCA_937128785.1 uncultured Opitutaceae bacterium
AGGCGAGCTGGGAGGCGAAAAAACCCTTCAGGTTGCTCGTTTCCTCCACTACCAAGTCGGCGCCCCGCAACAACGCGTGGCGTAGAGAGGTGCCCGTAACTGCGCGGCTCAGAACCCGCGTGCCGTTGCGCGACACATCCACCTGGACCCGGTTGCCGGCTACGGCGGTGAAACGGACATCAAACAACGGGTTCGATTGCACCCGACGGTAGCGGCCGTGCACCTCGAAGGCCAGATTGGCGAGTTTGTCCAGGTCTGCCGGGGAAGCGCTGATCCGAATGGGCACCGTCTGCACCCCGACGCCCACCTCGATATCGTCGATAACAGTCGTTCGCTGGGCCAGAGCCGCGACGGGGGCGAGGACGAGGAAAAAAACGGACGTGAATCGGAAAATAGAACGGATCATGACAGGGGGACTAAAACGGAAACCTCCCATTCGTATTTACAGCCTTCGCGGTCTCCACAACGTTAAACCCTTTTCGACCCACTTTCGTTCCAATTTTATTTCCCTCCCTGTGACACCAGAAGCCATCAAAGAACACCTCAAGCAGGTGAAGTATCCCGGATTCAGCCGCGACATCGTGTCGTTTGGTCTCGTGCGTTCAGCCGCCTTCGTGGACGGCACGGCCAAAATCTCTCTGGCCATCACCACCAATGATCCGAAGACGCCGCTGCAGTTGAAGCGTGAGGTTGCTGACTGTCTCAACGCCGTTCCCGAGATCAACGATACCATCATCGACATCGCCGTCTCCGCGCCCAAGGCGCCGGCTCCCGCCGCCGCCGGCGGTAATCTCGCCGGCAACGCCGCCGAGACCCCGCACGCCAAAATCAAACACGCGGTCGCCGTAGCTTCGGGCAAAGGCGGCGTGGGTAAAAGCACCTTCGCGGTCAATCTGGCCTGTTCGCTCGCCAAGGCTCTCACGGCCGCCGGTCGGCCGGGTCGCGTTGGCTTGATGGACTGCGACATCTACGGACCCAGCGTTCCGCTCATGATCGGGCTGGAGGGACGTCCCCAAGTCGAGGAGGACCTGCTCGTTCCGATGGAAGCTCACGGCGTAAAGGTCATGAGCATGGGATTTCTGATCGATGAAAACACCCCGGTGGTCTGGCGGGGGCCCATGATCATGAAGACAGTGCAACAGTTCGTGCAGAACGTGAAATGGGGCGAACTGGACGTGCTGCTGATCGACCTCCCACCTGGCACCGGTGATGCCCAACTGTCTCTCGTGCAAACGATCCCCCTCGACGGAGCCGTGCTGGTGACCACGCCCCAACCGGCGGCGACCAACATCGCCCGCAAAGGGGGTCTGATGTTCCAAAAGGTAAATGTGCCGCTCATGGGCGTAGCCGAGAATATGAGCTTCTTCACCGATCCCGCCGGTAATCGGCATCACCTCTTCGGCGAAGGCGGCGGCAAACAGACCGCGGAGGCTCTGGGAACCACGTTGCTCGGGCAGGTGCCCTTGATTCCCGCCATCCGCGCGGGAGGTGACAACGGCGCGCCGATCGTGATGTCCGAACCCGACAGTCATGCCAGTCAGGTGTTTGCCCAAATCGGCGACTCTCTGCTCGGCACCCTGGCTAAAAAAACCGCTGAGCCCAACTGAGGTTCCGCCCGACCGGCGGCCGTTGCAAATTACCGTCACTTAACGGGGAAGCTCTTCGAATCATTGACAGTCCGAAGGGCAACATCACCATCACACCGATCTAACCAAGCGGATGGTATCCATGTCCAAAACAGCACCGTCAACCGAAGCTCCCGAGACCCGTGACTTTGTGAAAAAATCCTCCCTGTATCAGGAGTTTTTGGCCGAACGGGAAGAAATCCTCCGGCACAAGTGGCTCGAATCGGAGCGACTCGGTTACGATATTGGGTTCGAGCGCGCACTCCTCGACTGGATTCGCAAGCATCGCGAGGACTGGCGGGGCGCCCGGCGCAGCCGATCCAGCGCCTGAAGTCGGCGGCGGCAGGCCAAAAAAAGACCGAAGCCGCGAAGCTTCGGTCGGGAAAGGGCGAATAACCGGTGCGGGTTATTTGATCTCGCGGTGCACCGTGTGGCGACGGAGCGAGGGGTTATACTTCTTCTTTTCGATGCGCTCCGTGACCGTCTTCTTGTTGCGGGTCGTCAGGTATTTGGACGCATACTTGCCCTCCTTGCGGGCTTCAGTGCACTCGATGATAACTTGTTCTTGCATGTCTGTAAATTGGGTGAAGGCAGAGCACAATGGCCCTGACCACCCATCCGCAAGCGCAAATTTCCCCCGATTTCACTCACCCCGTCCAATAGCGATCGGGTCAATTTGACCGGGGCTTCATTCGAATCACGTTTGAGCCTGCCCTTCCCCGCCACGCTCCCTAACCTGAAATCCGATGCTTTCCCGACGCTCCACTCTATTCTGCCTGTTAACCGGTTTCGCGGGCTCCGCCCTCGCCCAACCCGCTTATCGGGATGTCAGTTCGATCTCCCTGCCCCTGCCGGCCACCGAGATGCGCTCCATGGACGCGGAGATGGGCGATGCCGACGGCGATGGTGATCTGGACATCTTCGTCGCCATGGAATTCTCGAAAAACCTCCTGCTGATAAATCAGGGTGACGGCACGTTTACCGACGGCAGTGATCGGTTCCCGGATCCCGTGCACGACTCGGAGGATATCGCCCTCGGCGACTTTGATGCTGATGGCGACCTCGATGCGATCTTCGTCGCTGAAGACGACCGTACCGATCTCTACTATCGGAACGACGGCAACGGACACTTCGGGATCGCGCCACTGCCGACTGCCGAGATCTCCAACGGCATCGCCCACGGCGACGTGGATGGCGATGGGGACGAGGACATCGTCACCGCCAATGCCGGCTCCAATGCCGTGTGGCTAAACGACAGCGGTAAATTCACCCACGCCACTGCGGCCCTGCCCGCCAAGGACTTTGTGTCGCAGGATGTGCAACTGGGTGATCTCGATGGCGACGGCGATCTCGACCTGGTGGAGGCCAACGAAGGTGCCAATCGGATCCTCATCAACGATGGTCATGGAGAATTCACCGTGCTCCCCGATGCCCTGTCCGACAACCCCATCCGCGAAACCCGTCAGGCCACACTGGGTGACATCGACGACGATGGTGACCTCGACGTTGTGTTCGGAAACGTGTTTTTCGGGTTCTCCCGCCGACAAGGGGATCACGGCCTCGCCGCCGGCTACGCGAACCGCGTTTTCCTGAATCAGGGAGATGCCACCTTCACGGCCGGCGCCGCGTTTCCCGGAGAATCCATTCAAAGTGCCCACATCGATTTGGTGGATCTCGATCGGGATGGAGATCTCGATGTTCTGGCCACCACCATCCTCGAACTACGTGAACCTGGCACCGGTCGGGTCCGCGCCTTTTTGAACGATGGTAGCGGTCGTTTCAGCGATGGAACCGATGAAAGGTTTCCGGAGACGTTTCGCGGGAACGGATTCGATGTGGCCGTTGGCGACGTCAACGGGGACGGCAAACCGGATCTCTATCTCGCCAACCGGATCGGCGATGACCGGCTGATCTTGGCGGAGTGATTCATCCTCACGTCGAGGAGGCGATGACCTTCTTCTCGGTCAACGGCAGCATCACACCCTTGCGGAACA
>CAKZMS010000011.1 GCA_937128785.1 uncultured Opitutaceae bacterium
TAATTCTCCGCGGGCCCCGTGAGGTCATTTCGGTGATGGGGAAGTAGGTGGGGATTTCCAGCTCGGTCACGGGATCCAGTTGGATCGTAACGTCTTGGTCCGTGGTGTAATCGGATACGGCTTGATTGGGCAGGTATTCCTCAAACACTTCGCTGCCGAGGGTGAATTCGTTCCAGTTGGCTCGGGAGTCATTGCGGGCGAAATCCAACGTGAGTTCCCATTTTCCGGCGGCATCCGTTTTACCCACGGTTTCGCCGTTCACGATGACGGGAGCGCCGGGAATGGGGGATCCGAAGTCGTCGGTGATCGTCAAGGTGCGGGACTTGCGGTGGAAGATTCGCTGCAGTTCGAAGGAAAAATTGATGTCTCCGTCATGATTGAGACCGAGGTTTTCGATTTCGTAATCGGTCAAGCGGACGGCTACTTTGGGTTGGGTCCAGGGAGTGTTGGAGTTGGGCCGCGAGAACTCGACCGGATGAGCCAGCGGAGTTTGGCCGACCAGCTGGCCATCGATCATGACATCGGCTCCCGCCGGGGAGGTTGAGAGTCCGATCTCCCGGACTTTGCGCAATTGTGGCAGGGTCATTTTGAACTCACCGCCCCAGTCACTTTCGTCGATGTTGCCCGTTACGCTTTGGTAGTCGGTTGCCGAGTAACGCACCTCAAGCGGCACCCAGGCCGAACGGGAATTCGGGCGGGTGAATCGAATATTGGCTCGAATGGGAGAGGCGCCGAGCTCCTGACCCTCCACGAATACCGAGGCCCCTTCGGGCTCGGAAAAGAAGGTAACGGTTTGCACGGATTCGAGCGGCGGTAGCGCGACGTTGAGCTCCCGTTGGCGCTGATTGTGCACCACGGTAATGACCACGGGTTCGAACCCGGGTTTCGAGAACCGGAGTTGGTAAGGCACACTTTGACGGCGCAGATCGATCGTCGCGGGCGTGGTGCGGTCGAAGGTGCGGCCTGACATCTTGGTGGCACCGACGTTGAGGATTTCAATCGTGGCACCATCCGGGTTGGAGGAGAATTGAATCTTGGCGGCAGAAAGCGAGAGCGGGGCGAGCAACGCCAGAACGGCGAGGCCAAGTAGTCGTGGAAAACGCATGATTAGGAAGCTGAGGGGGATGAAGCGAACGTGTGAGTGGGAAGAAGTGTGGGTTTTCCATCGATCGAAGCAAGAATCTGTCCAGATTCCGGCAAAGATTCTCGACCTTTCCCGGTGGGATCCATGGAGTTAGTCATCTCGCGACCGCGGGATCATTATCTGTTCTGATCACCACCTAATCATCGCCACTCATGGAAGAATTCGAAATGGGCGAGACCGTGCGCGGTTTCACCTCCGGCCAGTTGATAGGATCTCGCTTTCGGCTAGAGACGATTCTCGGCCGGGGCGGCATGGGCGTGGTATGGCGGGCCAAGGATGAGGAGTTGGATCGAACGGTCGCCCTGAAGTTTCTGCCCGAAGCGGTGGCCATGGACGCCCGCAATATCGTCGAAATGAAACGCGAAACCCGGCGGGCGCTGGAACTGACTCATCCCCATATCGTGCGCATCTATGATTTTGTGCAGGCCGACGGAGCGATCGCGATCTCCATGGAGTATATCTCGGGAGACTCCCTCTCAGAACGCATGGGTAAATGTGAGGGGGGAGCGTTCAGCGTCGACGAGCAGTTAAAACGGTGGACCAGTCAACTTTGCGACGGACTGGTTTATGCGCACGAACGCGCCAAGATCGTCCATCGCGATCTGAAACCGGCGAATCTCATGACCGATGAGCATGGGGACCTCCGGATAGCGGATTTTGGCATATCCGCGAGTGTGACCGAATCGGTGTCGCGGGTTTCGGTGAGTTCCCTGACCAGTGGCACCCCCCTCTACATGAGTCCCCAACAAATGATGGGGGAGCGTCCGACGCCGGCGGATGACATCTATGCCTTGGGCGCGACTTTGTATGAGTTACTCACCGGCCGGCCGCCGTTTTACATGGGCAACATCATTTTGCAGGCCCAGCAAAAACAACCGGCTCCTCTGGCTCAGCGACGAACCGAGTTGAATACGACCGGTGAACCGATTCCACCGGAGTGGGAATCCACCATCCTGCATTGTCTCGCCAAAAAACCCGAAGACCGTCCCGGGTCCATGATGGAAGTCGCCGAGATGCTGGGATTAGGCCGATCCAACACGGGATCATTTCTGCGCGTTTCGTCTCCGGGAGCTTCGGCGGGTTCCGTAAAGCCGATGAACCCGGGCGGGGCGACGGGAGCAGGCACCTCGGTTGGGGATTCAGCGAATCTGGAAACTTCGAAAGAAACGGCCTCTTCCGCGGCAGAACCCACCAAGTCGAAAACGCCGATCATTCTCGGTCTGGTGGCCTTCCTGACTTTGGGGGGAGCGGGCGGTTGGTGGGCCTATCAAAATTATGGGTCGACCCCGAGAGAACCCCAAACGGAGTCGGCCAGTGCCGCGGTTGCCCCGCCCGCCGCGATCGAGGTGGTTGCGGATGAGCCTGCCGTGGAGGCTACATCTCTGCAGATGCTCAACTCCGGCGCGGATTCTCCCGCAGAAGGCACCCTGGGGTTAACGCTTCCCGGTGGCATCGAGTTATCGTTTCTGGAGGTGTCCCCGGGGACATTTCGACAGGGGTCCCCGGTCGGTGAATTGGGTCGACGTAATGACGAGCGTCTGCGGGACGCCAGCGTTGACGAAGCGTTTTGGTTGGGTGCCACCGAAGTGACGCAGGAACAATAGGTCGCCATCATGGGAACCAATCCCAGCCGCAACCGATTCAGTGGTCCGACTCATCCGGTCGAGCAGGTGACGTGGAGTGATCTCACCGGCCCCGAGGGGTTCCTGGTGAAATTCAACCGTTGGTTGGCCGATTCCGGTCAGCAGGAGTGGCAGGCCGTGCTCCCGTCTGAAGTCGAATGGGAATATGCCTGTCGGGCAGGCACCGAGTCGGCCCTCAGCAACGGGTCTAATCTGACGAATGCCGGGCGAGCCCATCAGGCCGGTCAATTGGCGATTTATGGCACGGTAAGCTCCGCTGCCGTGGGAACAAAAGCCCCCAACAGCTGGGGTTTTTATGACATGCATGGCAACGTGGCGGAGTGGACGGCCGATGGGGTGCTCCGGGGAGGAGCATTTCGCGATAACGCGGAGTTCGTGCGGTCAGCTTCGCGGTTACGGGGGTATCAAAACCACCGGCAACCGGATCCTCGCTTCGGCTTCCGCCTCGCTTTGAAAGCCCGTTAGAGGCGTCGGCTGGTAACGCTTCAGGCGTCCACTTTTTCCAACTTCACCCGATACGCGAGGTTCCCTACCTGCAGGTGCATGCCGTTCGTGAGGGGAACGATTTCCCCCGGTAGAATCGGACGGCCGAAGATATTAATGGCGTGATTGTCGGCGATACTCTCTAGCCAAAAACAGGAGCGGAAATAGTGGAGTCGACCCTGGACTTCCGCGAGCCCGGGGTCGGGCGTGTGCAGGGGATTGGCCGCACTCGATCCGAATGCGGCATCGGTGAAGAGCCACAGCGTGGAGAAGGGAGGGCGCTCACAGGCGGTTGGACTGAAGTTGACACTGCCACTGATTCCCACGGCAGCGGGGGCCGCCGGGCCCGACCAGCGTTCGATTCCCTGAATGGTGGGGCCATTTTCGTGGGCGCCGGGAATGATCTCGATGTCGAGGTCGTATTCGTGCGCCAGGGCCAGCTGAGTGCGGTGCGCGAAAGGCGTCGCAGTTTCGCGATCTCCCCGGGGAAGCTCTTGGCCGTCACATAACGTGCCATTGGCACTGCCACTGTCCCATACGACCAACTGATCACCTTCCACCGCCAGACGGGCGTGGATTTGACTGATGCGCTTGGTCTTTTCGTCAAACTCCTCGCTGCGCGGCCACCACCAGGTGGCGAGATTGGCTTTGGCGCGATTTCGACCCAGCGAAAACTCTGAACCCGTTACCACGGTGAGGGTGCCCGGCGCCCGATCGTCCGTGGGATCCAAGATCAAGCGATTGGCCGGCTGCACGTGTCCGACAAAATCAGGCGGCAGGCGCAAACCACGATCGCGGGAACGTTTCTCCACGTAAACCGCGCGGGCGCTCAATCCGTAGTCGAGATCGAGGTCGACTTCTTCGAACGGAACATCGCGTTCCTTGGTGAGCAGGTCGTTCAGGCTGATGGGTGCATTCTCTCCGAGCAGATTGGAGATTTCGACGTTGCCGTACTCAGCACCGAGCCCCGAATTGGCTCCTCCGCTTTTGTTGGACTGGATGTCCCCAATGTTGATGTTGATGTTGCCCTCGGGCGCGGTGTACACCGGCTCCGACACGGTTCCGCGATAACTGCGTTTGCCGGCTTCGTCTTCCACCACCAACTCCAATTGCAGGATCGATGCTCCCGCCCGCTCGGGTTCGATCTCGAGCTCAAACGACTTGGATTGTTGCAAGGGGATGCGGCGAAAAATCTGCCGACAGACCGAGCCAATCGAGCGTCCCTCAATCAACACCTCGCCCCGACTTATCGTTCGCGGTGAAATGTTATCCACCCGCACGTGCACCACGGAGGGGTGGCCGGCGACCAGCGCGTAGGGGAATCGGATGTGTAACCGGACGGCCTCTTCCTCGTTGAACTCCATCTCGAAGGGCGAGCGGGTTTCAGCGATGGGCGGGGGCGGTGGAGAGGGTGGCTTGGTCGGCTCCTCCGAGCCGCTTTGGGTGACGGGCTCCTCGATTTCCGGTTGTTGAGGTAAATCCTCGGGCGGAGGAGCTTTCGGGACCGGAATGGGAGGAGCGGAACCTCGATCGATGGTAGTCTGATCAGCGGAATCATCGGCCGCGACGGGAGCGACTGTTTCCGTGGGGGCGGGTG
>CAKZMS010000012.1 GCA_937128785.1 uncultured Opitutaceae bacterium
GCCGACGATGCCCTTGTCGACCAGATACTGGATCACCTCGGCGGTCGGTCCGGGGGTGTGCGGACCGGTTTCATCGGCGTTGAGGAACTTGGCCTCGTCGTCGGCGTATTGATCCCAGTCGCTGCGCAGGACGACCCATTCACCGGCCTTGATCTCGCCGTGCTCGGCCTCCCAGGCCTTCACGTGGTCGATGGTCAGCAGGAAGTCGGAATCTTCGCCGCACTCCTTGGAGAAGTCGAGCACGTTCACCGGCGCGATCAGGCGCTGCACGTCCAGCGTGTCGGTGTAGCCTTCTTCGAAATCCTTGCCGGTAATCCAGTGATGCGGCGCATCAAAGTGGGTGCCGGTGTGTTCGCCCAGCTTCATCCAGTTCCAGGCAAAGAAGGGGCCGTCTTCGTCGTATTCGCTGATCTTGTGGATTTCGACCTTGGGTGTGTTTTTCGCGAAATCTTCCGGCAGCTGCAGGATCGGAGTGTTCGGCCCCAGAACCCCGGTGCAGTCCACCAATTGCCATCCGTTTCACTACGCCAATTGGATGATGGTGCACAACGGTCTCATCCGCGGATTCGAGCTGATCCGGCGCGAACTGACCGTCGCGATTGATCCCCACTATTTCCCCTTCATGCGGGGCAACACCGACTCAGAGATGATCTTCTTTCTCGCCCTCACTTTCGGGCTGCAAAAGGACCCGCTGTCCGCGGTCGAGAAGGCCATCGGTCTGGTCGAACACCACGCCAAAGCCGTGGGCACGGAGCATCCCATTCAGATGACGCTCGGATTCGCCGACAGTCAGAGACTCTACGGTTTCCGGTATTCATCCGAAGGCGATTCCCGCTCCTTGTTTTACACCGAGTCGGTCGAAACGATCAAAAAGCTCTACCCCGATCTGAAGGGCGCTCAGGAAATTTCCCCTCATGCCCGCGCGGTCGTATCCGAGCCCGTGGCAGACCTTGAGGGCATCTGGAAACCGGTGAGTGAATCGTCCATGATCGTGGTCGAGAACGGGGAAGTCACCAGCATGCCCTTCAACCCGAAGATGCCGTAGAGAGCTGCGGGAGTTTTCAGTGTGTATCAGTGGTTTGGACTCACTGCAGTTTTTACTCTGAGCCTCGGGGGCGAAGCTCACTCATCTTGTTACTTGATACTTGATACCTGTCACTTCCTGTAGCCCGCAGGGCTACAGGCGTGGGGCTACAAGCGCGGGGTCAGTCCATCCACCAGTGATTGGCGGCTGGCCCGCCATCCCGGGATGACCCCGATCAGGGTCCCGGCCAGCACGATCAACCCGAGTAATCCCCACTCGTTGGTGGTCGGCCAGGTCAGGGCAAAATGCAGGCCGTAGTGCGCCTCGAGGATCGGCGTGCCGATCAGCATCGCGATGCTGTGCAGGCCCCGTCCGAGCAACGCGCCCATCGCCGAGACCCAAAATGATTCGCCCACGAGCAGGAGTAACAGATGTCGCGGCCGTGCTCCCACCGAACGCAGGATCGCCATCTCCCGGCGGCGCTGATCGAGCGTGCCCAGTAGATTGCTGAGCATGCCGAGCAGTCCCACTATGACCACAAAACCACCCAGCAACAGGAGCACCCGTTCCACCATACCGAGCACGGACCAAAGTTCCTGCAATGCCACCCCAGGCAACACGGCCGTCAGCGCCTCGCCATCGTAGGTATTGATCATGCGCTGAACCCCCAACGATGCCGTCCGGTCGGTCAATCCGACCAACAACGCTGACAGCGAGCCGGTGCCACCCTCTCCGTGGTCATGATTGCAATGCTCGTCGTGG
>CAKZMS010000013.1 GCA_937128785.1 uncultured Opitutaceae bacterium
CTTCCGATCTCCGACCATCAATACCTTGAGGGGTTTCTTGGGGTTGAGTTGGGTTTCGCCTTCGCCGAGCAGGGTCTCCAGTTCGTCAGAGATGATCTTGATGATCTGCTGGCCGGGGGTGACGCCCTTGAGCACTTCCTGGCCCACTACCTTTTCCTGGATGCGATCGACGAACTGACGGGCGACCTTGAAGTGAACGTCGGCGGACAGCAGGGCGGTGCGGACCTCCTTGAGCGCGTCCGCCATGTTTTCGTCGGACAATTTGCCGACGCCACGGAGGTTCCGGAGGGTGGAGGAGAGTTTATCGCTGAGAGACTCGAACATGCGTAAAGGGTGAGTAGAACTGATTCCCGGCTGGGAGAAACAGCTTTTTTCAACAATCTGGATTTAGGCCGAAAGTACTTCGGCTTAAAATAAGGGTGGATTTACCGCTTAATAGTCTGTGAAGCTGCCGGGCTATGAACCCTGTTCTCAAGCTGTTACTCGAAGGCGGCAGCCTTACGACTGCGCAAATGGCGCAAGTCGCGGGCCTGTCTGAAGCCGAAGTTGAGCAGCATCTGGAGCAGCTGAAAAAAGACAAAATCTTCCTCGGCTGGCGTCCAGTGCTCGATCTTTCCAAAGAGGCGGCGGCAGAGGCAGCGGTCGAGGCGTTGATCGAAGTGCGTATCTCCCCCGAGCGCGACGGCGGCTTCAATCGTCTGGCCGAGCGGATCAGCCGGTTCGACGAAGTGCATACCTGCATGTTGGTATCCGGTGGCTATGATCTGCTGGTGATCGTGCGGGGACCTTCGCTCCAGAAAGTGGCCTCGTTCGTGTCCGAAAAGCTCTCGACCATCGAAGGCGTGCTGTCCACCGCGACTCATTTTCTCCTGCGTTACTACAAGGACCAAGGATTCCTGCTCACTCAAGATGAGAGCAGCAGTGAGCGGCTGGATGTCGCTCCGTAACTCTTCGACGCACCATGCAAGCCAATCCTTCAAAATGGGTGGCGGGCCACGTGGCTTCGCTACCCAAAAGCGGCATTCGCGATTTTTTCGAACTCGTGGCCAAGATGAAAGGCCAGGAGGTCATCTCACTCGGTGTCGGCGAACCTGATTTCACCACGCCCTGGCATATCCGGGAGGCCGCCATCTACGGACTCGAAAAAGGGCGCACCTACTACACGTCCAATCTCGGCACCCCGGAGTTGCGCAAGGAAATCTCCCGCTACGTCTCCCGCGAGTTCGGGGTAGACTACCGTTACGATGATCAGGTCATCGTGACCGTCGGGGTATCCGAGGCCCTCGATCTGGCCTTCCGGGCGTTTCTCAATCCCGGCGACAAGGTGATGTATCATCAACCTTGTTACGTCTCCTACCACCCGAGCATCAGCTTGGCCCACGGCGAGGCGATTCCGGTCCCCACCTACGCCAAGGATGATTTCGCGCTGACGGCTGAAGCCCTCGAGGAGGCCTGGCAACCCGGAGCCAAGATTCTCATGCTCAACCTGCCGTGCAATCCGACCGGGGGGACTTGCTCCCGGGAGCAGTTGGAGAAGATCGCGGCTTTTGCGCGGGAGAAGGACCTATTGGTGCTGAGTGATGAAATCTACTCAGAACTTACGTTCGAGGGAGAGCACACGAGCATTGCCACGTTCCCCGGCTTGGCCGAACGCACGATTTTCCTGCACGGCTTTTCCAGAGCTTTTGCCATGACG
>CAKZMS010000014.1 GCA_937128785.1 uncultured Opitutaceae bacterium
GACACGGGCGCAGATCGAACATCGGATTCGGCAGTTGGAACGACTGTTTCAAAATCCGGGAGTCGACGACCTCCCGCACCAAGTAGGCGATTCGCCCTTGGTGGCTCGCGGCATGCAGCGGGTGCGATTGGAAGGCTGGCGGAAGGTCCTCCAATTGTGTGCCGGGCAGCGCGTGCCCAATCCTCCGGTGAACTTGCATGCGCTCCGGCTGGGGCCGGTGGTGCTGCTCGGATTTGGGCTGGAGCTCTACCGCAGCCTGTCGGCGCCGATTTTAGAGGCATCGCCACATGACCATACATGGTTGGTGAGCCTGGTCGGCGGCATGGGCTACGCACCCGACGCAGCGGCCCGCAAACGAGCGGGCTATGCGACGGATTTCATTCCGTTGGCCGTAGGAGAGATTCCCTTTGCCCAGATCGAGCAGGAGTTGCCGGCAGCGCTGATCCGGCTGGCGAGAAAACTGACCGATTAAAAGCTCTCGCTGGCGAGTTTCACTACGCCGACCTCCAGCAATAGATTGGCAAATCGGCGTTGTTCTCCGGTGGCGATCATCAGGGTGGTGCTGGGCGATGAGATTTTTTCGTAGAAGGCCCAGCGTTCCATTTCGTTCCAAGCGACATCGGCTCCGAGCTTTTCGCGATAAGTGTCATGGATGGGAGGCGCGTAGTCGGCCGGCGGTTGCATCACCGTCGCAGCCTGAAAAGGCGTCGCCGACATCAGTGCGTCCAGCACGGTCAGTGCATCTACCATGCCTGGAGCCAAGTTCAGATGAACGATACGGGCGTTGGGGCCGCGGTTGCCCGCGACGGGGAAATTGCCGTCGGCAATAAGGACCTGCGAGAAGTGACCCGAAGCCCCCAGGGCGGCGAGAATTTCAGGATGGATCAGTTGGGAGTTGAGCATGTTGGAGGGACCTTACGCCGATGCCGGCATCCGCTTCTCGATCAAGCGTGCCCAATAGGAAGCGCCTACGGGCAGGGCGTTGTCGTCGAAATCGTATTCCGGGTGGTGGACCATGGCGGTGTCGCCGTTCCCCACCAGGATATAGGCGCCGGGACGCTCCTCGAGCATGTAGGCAAAGTCTTCCCCGCCCATGAGGGCGGCCGCGTCGGTGCTCACGCGCGCGGGACCGGCGATGTCCCGGGCCACTTCCGCCGCAAATTCGGTTTCAGCCGGGGAATTGGCCATGACGGGATAGCCGTGGTGGTAGTGGATTTCGGCGGTTGCGCCGGCGGCGGCGGGAATGTGTTTGGTGATCTCGCGAATGCGTTGTTCGGCGGGTTCTCTCGTGTCCTTGTCCATCGTGCGGACGGTGCCTTTGATCATGACGGAAGGAGGGATGACGTTAAACGCCGTGCTGGCGGTTTCAAAACTCGTGGCGGACACCACAATCGGCTTCATCGGATCAGCGTTGCGCGAGGCAATGGTCTGCAAAGCGAGGATCAGCTGCGCCGCAGTCGTGGTGGGATCAATGGTGGTATCGGGTTTGGCGGCGTGCCCACCGCGGCCGTGAATGGTGATGTCGAACTCGTCAGTCGAAGCAAAGAAGGCGCCCGGTTTGATCGCAAAGTCGCCGAGAGGCATGCCAGGCATGTTGTGCATGCCATAGACCTCTTGGATGCCAAAACGCTCCATAAGGCCATCGTCGCACATGACTTTCCCGCCGCCGCCGCCTTCTTCGGCGGGTTGGAAAATGATCACCGCGGTGCCGTCGAAATTTCTCGTGGCAGCCAGGTATTGGGCGCCGCCCAGCAACATCGTCGTGTGACCGTCGTGGCCGCAGGCATGCATTTTGCCTTCGGTTTCCGACGCGTAGGGCAGGCCGGTGGCTTCGTGAATGGGGAGGGCATCCATATCGGCGCGCAGGCCGATAACTTTGCCGCTGGCCTGAGTCTTGCCTTTGATGACGCCGACTACCCCGGTGCGGCCGATGCCCGTCACCACTTCGTCGCAGCCGAAATCCCGCAGGCGCTGCGCGACCAAGTCGGAGGTGCGGTGGGTGTCGAAGAGCAGCTCGGGATGCTGATGCAAGTCCTGCCGCCAAGCGGTCAGGGTAGGCAGTTGGTTTTCGATCTCGGGAAGATTGGGCATGCGCGGAGATTGGGTCGAATGAGGGGGGAGGCAATCTCGGGTCGAAATTTTCATCAATATTCATGGCGACAACAGACCTCGGGTTGCGCCGAAATGGGATAGCTCTTTCAGTTCAGTCTCCAATCCCCTCAATTGCCCCATGAAACTCGGTATTCACGCTTACGCTTGGTGTTCCCAATGGTCCAACGACACGCTCGATCTCATCGATCGGGTGTCTGATCTCGGTCTCGATTTCATCGAGATCCCCCTCATGTGCCTCGACACCTTCGATGCCGGGGCGATCAAGCAGCGGTTGGATGAGGTTGGGCTTGGAGCGGTCACGTCGACCGTGCTGCTGGGCGATACTGACATCACCAGCGATGATCCCGATCATCGGGCCAAAGGGGTGCAGTATTTGAAAGACTGCGTGGAAGCGACGGCGGCGATAGGCGGCACCAGTTTTTCGGGGGTGATCTATTCACAGCATCCCGGCGAATTGCCCAAGCGACCCGAGGCGATGCACCTGGAGCGCTCAGCCGACGGATTGCGCCCGGCGGCGAAGTTGGCCGGCGACCTTGGCGTGCTGGTGGGCATCGAACCGGTCAATCGCTACGAAACCTACCTCATCAACACCTGTGAACAGGCGAAACAGCTGAAGGCCTTGATCGATGAACCGGCCATGCGCATCCACCTCGATACCTATCACATGAACATCGAGGAGAAGAGTTTCTACGATGCCACGATGTTGGCCGGCGAGGACCTGATTCACTACCACATCTGCGAGAACGATCGGGGTATCCCTGGGACAGGCCAGGTGGACTGGGATGGGATCTTTCGCGCGTTGAAAGAACTCGATTATCAAGGCAACGCGGCACTTGAGAGCTTCGTTGATAATACCGACAACATGAACACCTGGGTGTGGCGTCAGCTCGCACCGGATGGCGACACGCTGCTCCGGGAAGGCGTGGAGTTTATCCGCGCCAAACAGGTTGAATACGGCCTGCGCTGAAAACCACGTAGCGCCGTGCTTTAGCCGGCGTTCTGAGCTGCCGGCTGAAGCACGGCGCTACAGTTTATCGACTATCGCGCGAGCGTCGCGCGCACCGCGGCATCATGCGCAGCTTGATCGAACGCTGGGTTGGGCGCGCGCGGAATCGCGGCTCCGGTTTCCTCCAGCCACGCCGTGAGTTTGGCGGCAAGCTGGGCGGTGATCTCGGGCTTCAGCGCCGCCAAGTTGTGAGATTCACCGATGTCTTCGCCGAGGTGGTAGAGCTCATAGCCGTCGTCCTCATAGTAGTGATGAAGCTTCCAATCACCTTCGCGGATGACTGAAACCGGCCGGGAACGAAACAGCGGATCCCTCTGCTCGGCCACGGTTTGACGGTAGGACTGAAGATAAGCCGGGAAATGCCAATACAAGGTGCGATCGCCCGCGACTGATTCGCCCCGCAAGATTGGCATCAGACTGATGCCGTCCAGCGGCTGGCCCGCCGGCAGGTCGACCCTCATGATCTCAGCGAAGGTGGGATAGATGTCCAAGCCGATGGCAGGGGTGTCGGTGCGCGAACCCGGAGCGACCACCCCGGGCCACTTGACTACCAGAGGCACCCGAATGCCGCCTTCATAGTAGGTTCCTTTGTAACCGTAAAGCGGATACATATCGGTGGCGGGGCCGTAGCCGCCGTTGTCGGAGTGGAGCACGACGACCGTGTTTTCGGTCAAGCCGAGCTGATCCAGGCGGTTCAGGATTCGTCCGACTCCGGTGTCGACGGTTTCGATCATGGTCGCCATCGCCACGTGGTTGTGGAGCTTGCCCGGGGCCTTGGCTTCATACTTCGCGACCAGTTCCCGCTTGGCATTCAGGGGAGTATGCACCGCGAACAAGGTCAGGTAGAGGAACCACCGTTCCGATTGGTGTTCGACGATGAATTGCTCGGCCTCGCGGGTCAGGCGATCGGTGAGGTATTCATCGTCGGGGGCATTTGCCAACCCCGGCGCGTTGGGATGAGGTGGGTAATACCCACGCGGAGGAGATCCACTGTGCGTGCCACCGATGTTGATATCGAAGCCGTAGGGAAGCGGATCATCACTCAGGTGCCACTTGCCCATCGTCGCCGTGGTGTAGCCGGCTTGTCTGGCCAGGTGAGCCCAAGTCGTGATGTCGGAATCAAGATCGCTGACCCCGGGGATGTGCTCCAGCCGCCGATGAGTATCGTCGCCGCGGGGGGTGGTGCCGACGTTGTAGATTTGATGACGCGGGGTGGCTTGCCCGCTCAGTAGGCTTGCGCGTGCCGGAGCGCAGTTGGCTGCGGCCGAGTAGGCGTTGGTGAAGACCATACCGTCGGCCGCCAACCGGTCGAGATGAGGCGTCTCATAAAAATCGCTACCCATGAAGCCCGCGTCACGCCAACCGTAGTCGTCGAGGTAGATGAACAGAATATTCGGGGTGGAGGCCACGGCCGAACAGAGGCTGCCGACGGCAAGGCCGAGAGTTAAACGAGCGTAATTAACGAAGTTCATGGTGAGCGGACGATACGGACGGCGGCTTCGCTTTCGAAGTCAGGGGAATGAAGGGTCGTGACCGGCGTGGTAGCCTTGATCACGTATTGGCTGAGCGGGGAGCTGGAAACGGGGTCGATCCATTGGACGCGCCAGTTTCCTTCGGGGAGATTTACGTGAATTTGTTCGGCGGTGCGGCCTTCCAGGTAAACGAGGTAGTGGGCTCCGGGGGCGGACAAAACCCGGGCGACGAGTCCCGGGGAAGCCTGAACGAGATCGTTGTCGGGATGCAGCGTGGCGAGGTCCACGGAGTGAAGGAATTCGCTCAGGGTGCGAAGCTGCTGACGTAGCGCCGGGCCACCCCCTCCGGGTGCCTGATAGTCCGTGGTCTTTCCGTCTTCCGAACCGACAAAAAAGCTGTAGTCGAGGTTGTTGAAGAGTCCGCCTCCGCTCATCACGAAGTTCCACGCCTGACGGCGATAGGTGATGCCTTCGCTACCCATGAATCCCGATTCGTCGTAGCCGATGACGCGATTCTGGCCGCGGTTCCAACTCACCGCTTCGGGGTAGGCGTAGTGAAAGTTGATGATCGAAATCTCGGGCGCGATATCATCGGGGTGCACCGGCAGGCGGAAGTTGGCGACGTTCTGAGCGATGAGGTGCGTTTGGGGCAGATCTTTCTCTTCATCCGTGATGAACCCGGTGATGCGACGTTGCCAGGCGATCGCCTCGGCGGTCGTCATTTCGGTCGTGTTGAACCACTTGTTACGCTCGGGAACCATGGGGTTTATGTCCGCTCCGAAGGTGTGGTTGTCGGACCACGGTTCGTTCTGAATTTCGTAGAATAGGTTGTCGTGAGCGTTGAGTTCGCGAACCACTCGGCGGACCAGTTTTTCTTGAATAGCCATTACCTCGGGACCGTTGGCCGTGGTGGGCAATTTCTTCCAATCGGGCACGTCGATTGACTGAATATTGTTGGCGGGGTTGAAGGGATGCATCGCCCATTGTGCGTCGCGGTAGGTGGACGAAAAGAACGTCAATTCGACGATCACGTTGTGCTTCGCCGCGGTCGCGATGAAGTCATTCAGTCGCTCGAAGTAAGCAGGGTTGAACTGGTCGAGATCGAATTTGTTGCCGCCGCCGGCGTAGCCGGGTTCATCGCTGCGAGCCCAGGGGGCCAAGAATCGACCCTCGGCAGGGGCGAGGGTGTTTTGCTCGATATTAAATGCACCCGCCGGTTCGACGTAAGTGCCGGCAAAGATCCGGGTGTAGTTCATACCGTCGCGCTCGAGCGCGGCGAGATAGGTGTGGTAGTCGAAATCGAGATTGATGACGGCGCCGTAGTGTTCCGCGCTGGTGATCAGTGCCGTGGCTTCTCCCTGCCATTCGAACCAGCGGGGATTCTCCGGGTGGAGTTTGATGGGCTCGGCAATACTCGTTACCGCGGTCGTTACCGCGGTAATCATGAACCACTGGAACAAGCGGGGGTATCGATCCATCGTCCTATGCAAGCTGCGGCGGAGCCGGATGGAAAGCCCGCAACTTGTCATACGTTCAATCGGCGGAAATACGATTCAGGTGCCGGCCGAAGGCCCGCATCACCCACAAATGGATCACGGCCTGGGTGCGGGCATAAATCCACCAGGGTAGCGCCGGACTGAAACCGTGGATCGACGCGATCAGACATCCGGTCTCGGGAAATGCCCGAAATTCGAATCGACCCGGTGGCTCCACCGATCGATTCAGCACTCCGCCGGAAATGTAGAACGCCCGTCGGCGTTGATTTTCGCGGGTGAACGGAGTGGGAGTGAGCTCGAGCAACAGCAGACGTTTGCCCAGCGCATAAAAATGGAGGGTGCCGCTCTCGGTTTTCTCGACGTTCAAGAGTCCACGAAAACTGCGGGTCAGCCATTGCCCGTATTCGACCGCCACCTGATCTGCCGACCATTTTGCGGGCAGCGCCATCCGTTGCACCGACCGCACGCGGCGTTCTTGGCGGATGGCCTGACGATCCGATTTCTGCGTCACTCGCCGAGGGTTGGGCTTGGGTTTCCCCGTTTCGTCCACTGCTCGTCGCAGAGAATCATCGAAGGTCACGGCGTCGCCATGTAGCCGATCCATCAGCAGGTTGGGGGATGCCTTCAGGTCGTGACGTAGACTCTCTTGCAGCGGCGCGACCAATGCGTTGGGCACGCCGCCGAAGAGAGCGACCCAGTGTTGGGAAAAGCGAAAGAGATTAACTGGCACGTCGAAGGTGCGCAGCGGTTTCTTCAATCCCCGGGCGGTGGCATGAATCAGTTCTCGGTAGGTCTTGGGATCGTGCCCTCCCAGATCATAGGTGCCCCCAGC
>CAKZMS010000015.1 GCA_937128785.1 uncultured Opitutaceae bacterium
TGACAGCGTGAATGCAATGTGCATTTCCGCTTGCTATCTCCCAACGCATCCGCCGTCATGCCCACTCGCGATTTTCCGAACCCACACTCTTCCCCTCACTCCAACTCTCCTCCTATAAATAATAAGATAACATGACCTCGTTCTCCCTCCCGATCGCTTTCTTGATGAACCTCACTCCCATGGAGTTCTTCAAGCACGGCGGCTACATCATGTGGCCTCTCATCGTCCTCTCGTTCGTTATCGTCACCGTTGTTATCGAGCGTGTGATCTTCACCATTCGTGAGGCGTCCATGCGAGACCGCGAGTCCGTCGAGAAGATGCTCGAGCGCATCGAATCCGGCGACTTCGACGGGGCTATCAGCATCGGCAAGAAGTCCAAGGACTTCATCGCCCGTATCCTGGTCTACACCCTCACGCACAAGGACACCTCGATGGCCAACGCCTTCGCTCGCGCCTCCAACCAGGAATTCCAACGCTACAACCAGGGTATGCCCACGATCGACACGATCGTTACCGCCGCTCCCTACGTCGGTCTGCTCGGAACCGTTACCGGCATGATGGCAACCTTCGCCGCCCTCGGTGAAGGCACGGACATCGCCGCCAACTCCGGCGCGATCACCGGCGGTGTGGGTGAGGCCCTCATCGCTACGGCTTGCGGTCTCGCCATCGCTATCTTCGGTCTGTTCCCGTTCAATTACATGAACGCCAAACTCGCCCAGGCGAAGCACGACGTTTCTGACGCTTCCAACGCTCTTGAGCTGATCATGAGCAAGCAGGGCGAATCCTCCGCGGTATAATCGGTACCCACCGATTATACCCATTTACCACCCTACAACTGACCTACTATGGCAGGCGGCGGCGGCAAAACCAATCCCGACGGCACGAAGAAGGCCCGTATTGAGGTTATCCCCCTCATTGACGTTATCTTCTTCCTGCTCGCAACCTTCGTGCTCTTCACGCTCTCCCTGAACAAATCAGAAGGTGTGCCAGTGCAGTTGCCACAGACCCAAACGAGCGCAGCTCGCGATCCCGCCGGCGCCTACACGATCAGTGTCACCGCCGAGGGAACCTTGGCTTGGAACAAGGACATGATCTCTCTCGATGACTTCTTGGAGCGTCTGAAAGTCGTTTACCAACAAGAAGGCACGGAAGCTCGTTTTCTGATCAACGGTGATCAAACGGCCTTCTTCAGCCAGGCCCGCTACGTTTTCGACGAGGTGCGTAAGGCCGGATTCCAGAAGGTCAAAATTGAGACTAGGGTTACGCCCAACGCTTAGTTTGTGCCTAAGAAAACTTAAACTGCTCCGTCTCCCCTATTATGGCCGGTAAAGGCAAATCCAAACAACTCACCGAAGAGTTCCAGAAAGAAGCCCGGATTGAGGTTATCCCCCTCATCGACGTTATCTTCTTCCTGCTCGCCACCTTCGTTCTCTTCACGCTGTCGCTGAACCGCATCCAATCGATCGATATCAACCTTCCGCAGGCCGTGCCGAACGCCAAGCCCCAGGACGATGAGGATAAGCCGATCACGGTGCAGGTTTCCGACAACGGCAATTACTACTGGAACCAGGAGCTGCTAAGTCTTCCCGAAGTGGTTTATCGTCTGGGTAACTATGCGGCCGAGGAGCCGAACCCCCGGGTGCTGCTCACCACCGATGACTTGGCCCGCTACGGCGACGTGGTTGAGCTGCTGGATAAGGTTCGGCTCGTAGACCCCGAGAATCCTAATAAAATCCAAGTCTCCTTCGAGACGGTCTACCGCCCCACCGGCCGCTAACCCAACCCAGGATCCACCACATGACTCGCGATCTCATAATTGGCCTCATCATTTCCGTCTCACTGCACGCCGGCTTCTTCGGTTGGGAAAAACTGTTTCCTGAAGAAGAACAAGTCGTTGTCGTTCAGCAGGAAGAGGAATTCGAAATCGAATTGATGGAAATGCCCCCGCTCGAACCCGAGCCGGAGGAAATCTTCGAAGAAGAAACTTCCGACGTCGTCGAAGAAATCGAATTTGCCCCGCCGATGCAGGCGGACGTGCCTTCGGTCAACGTCGAGTCTGCCTTTGTGCAGAAACTCCAGCCGCCGCCGCCTCCGGGACTCGACCGTCCCACCGGCGTCATCTCCATCCCGAAAACCAGCGCCTCCCGCGCCATCGGTAAGGGCATGAAGGACCTCTTCGATCTGAAGAACCTCGACCAGGCCCCCACCCCCCGCTTCCAATCCAAGCCGGTTTATCCTTTTGAGATGCGCCGGGCTGGCATCGAAGGGCAGGTATTGGTCGGCTTCATCGTCGACTCCAAAGGCTCCGTTCGCGAAGCCTATCCCATTCGTTCCACTCATCGTGAATTTGAATCCGCTGCCGTTCAGGCAGTAAGCAAATGGCGCTTCCGTCCCGGTAAAAAGGGTGGTCGCGCCGTCAACACCCGCATGCAGGTCCCAATCGTGTTCAGCATCACCGATTAATCATGATTCGACCCTTTAAAACCACCCGCGTTCTTTGCGCCGCCGGTCTCGTTCTCACTTCGGCCGTCTTCGGCCCTACCATTGTTTCCGCCCAGGCGGACGATGCGCCGAAAAAGGAAATCTCCGATAGTGTCTCCGAGAACCTCCAGAAGATCCAAGAGCTCACTGAGGCCAAGCAAGGGGATGAGACCCTGAATTTGCTTAATACCCAATTGGCTACCGCCAAGCCGGAGTCCTATGACACCATGGTTCTCAAGCAGATCAAAATTCAGGTTCTGCTGACCCAAGAGCGCTACGCCGAAGCCATTGACCCCATGGAGGACGTTCTGCGTCTCGGTCGTGCTTACGATTTCATGGATCAAAACCGATTCCTGGAATTCAACCAGATCCTCTCCCAGCTTTACTTCCAGGAAGCCACCGAGATCAAGGGAACCACCCCGGCGGACGTGCGGAAGCGCACGGAGTATCTGCAGAAAGCCTACCAGGCGATCAAGGTCTACTTGGCCGAGAATGAAAGCCCCACGGAAGACTCTCTCTCCTACGCCGCGACCATGATCTACACTCAGGCAACCATGGACGAGTCAAACACCGACACGGACATGCTCAACGAAGCCCGGGATATCGCCGAGCGCGGACTGTTGATGAGCGCAAAGCCACGCGAAAGCTTCTACGTCCTCATCCTCGCCGCGCTGCAGCAGGACGAGAAAAACGCGGAAGCGGCTGAAGTCCTCGAGCTGCTCGTCCGCCAAAAGCCGACCAGCAAACAGTATTGGCAACAGTTGCAGGCCACCTACCTGAACCTCGCGAATGATGCGCCGGAAGGTTCCCGCGAGAACCTCGAATGGAACATCCGCACGGTCTACACCATCGACCGGGCCCAGAAACTGGGAATCCTGGATGAGCCCCGTGACCACTTCAACCGGGTGGGTATTCTGATGAACATCCAACAGTTCGATCAGGCTATCGGTTTCCTCGTTCAGGGACTGAAAGACGGCAAGATTGAGGATACCCAGCAAAACTGGGAATACCTCGCTTCCTCTTACCAACAGGTGAACAAGGAGTTGGCCGCCATCGATGCCCTCAACACCGCCGCCGGCAAGTGGCCCGATCAAGGGGAACTCGATTTCCGCATCGCCAACATTTACTACATCTTGGACAAACTGGAGGACGCCTACAAAGCCGGTAACGCCGCGCTCGATAAGGGTAACCTCAAGAACCGTCCCGCCGTGCTGATGTTCGTCGCCTACATGGGTTACGAGCTGAAGAAGTACGAAGATGCCTTGGTCCTCGCCAAAGAAGCGGTGGACGCCGGTGCTGACCGTGCCGAAGGCCTCTACAACGCTATCGAAGGCGCCATTGAAGAGCGCCAGGCTGCACTCGAAGCCACCATCTAACTTTATCCCCTCAATTACGATATGAAGAAAGTCTACTTCCTCGCCCCCGCCATTGCGATGGCCATCTTTTTCTACTTCTACATGGACTTCGCCAAGGAGTATGAAGCTGCCAAAGTCGCCAAAGTGGAAATGGCCAAACAAGAACGCCGGGATCAGATGATCCAAGAAGCGGAAGACCGGAAAAAAGCCATTGAGGAGGCGGTGGCCCTCAACGCCGAGCGCAAAGCCGCCCGCGAAGCCAAGGATGCACAGGATCTGGCCAAGAAAGAAGCGCGCCAGCAGGCCGTCGAAGCCCGCGATCTCGCCGACTCCGAACGCCGTCGCCTCGCCGACAAGGTGGCCGAACTCGAAAAGGACATCGCTGGCGTGCAAGAAGCCATCGAAAAGTCCAAAGTAGAGAAGCAACGCCTGGCCGATGAATCCGAGTTCCTCCGCGGTTTTGTCGCCATTGCCGAAAGCAACGAACAGAAATTTCAAGCCGTCATCCAAGACATCCGCCAAGCCGAAGCTGCGCACGCCGCCGCTCTCGTCGCCGCCGCTGCCGCGGAAAAGAAATAATCAACTGAAAGCCACCCTCCCCCTCTAAGCATCATGGCAAAGACTTACATCATCCTCCCGCTGATCATGCTGGGAATCTTCTACTTCTTCTATCAGGATTTCTCCAAGCAGAACGAAATCGCGGTAGCAGAGAAGGCCGCGGCCGCAGAAGCCGCGGAAGCTCAAGCCGCAGCTGACAAAGCCGAAGCCGAGCGCAAGTCCAAGGAAGACGCCGCCCGCCGCACCGCCGAACGCGAAGCCGACGAAGCCGCTAAGATCGCCAAGCAGCGTGCTGCTTGGGAAGCCGACGGCGCCAAGGTTGCCGCTGACACCGCCGCCGCTAAGGCCAAGTCCAACGAGCACCAGATGAAGATCAACGAGCTCGAACTGAAACTGGCCGGCCTGCGCAAGGAACGCGAAATGATCAATGGTAAGGTTTTCGCCATGCTCAAGGAGGTCGAATCCGCCCGCATCGCCAAGCGCAACGCCGAACGCGAGGTCCAACGCATGGCCGCCATGGTCACGCAGAAGGCCGAGACGAGTGTCCTGGTGAAGAAGCCCATTCTTCCACCCGAGACGGGCCGCCGTTAATCAAAGCGACATCCCCCCTTTCAAACCCGGTCATCGCGACCGGGTTTTTTTATGTCCGTGAAATGCCTCTCCTTTGCCTCGCAGGCCGATTCCACGTGTAGCACCGACAACAAGTTCCACCAGAACGCGATCTCAAGGTTGACCCGGATCGCCGGGCCGTCCGCCCTTGCCCCTCAGCACGTTGCCACCCCACTGCTCGGCGCACCCGGCGGTCACCCCCCACCGGACCATTCGCGGCATTTGCTCCGCTCCCTTCGAACCGTCAATCAACGACCTAACTCGCATCCACTTCCCGATACGCCTCTATCAAGCGGCGTTCGCCCGCTGCGCCGGACTGGCTGATCCCGTGCTCCATACCCACGACGCCCTCGTAACCCTGGTCGTGAAGCCATTGGAAGCTGTGCCG
>CAKZMS010000016.1 GCA_937128785.1 uncultured Opitutaceae bacterium
CCCCTGGATGAGTCTTCCCTCGACGCCGCTCTTTTACTGTTCCTCCAGCAGGGCAGTTATACCATCCACCTCGAGGGCGTGGGTGGTGCTACCGGAGTCGGTCTGATCGAGGCCTACCGCATGCCGTAGTTCAAAGATTTGCCCTGGTAAGGGGAAAAAATAGATCGCGGGGATTCCCAAGGGTGTGGATCCCCGCGATCGCCTTTGAACTAGGCAGCAGTAAGCAGGAGGGGAGTCAGTAGTTGATGGCAAATCAAGCCTAAGCGGCCCAAACACCACCGTTTACGTCGAGCGTGGCACCGGTGATAAATCCATCATATTCACTGGCTAAGAACAACGCTGCACGGGCTACATCATCAGGGGTGCCTGCCTGACCCAAGGGAATACCGGCAATCGTGGCCTTGGCGGATTCGTCCGTTGTATGGGTATTGTGGAACGAAGTTCCCAAAATGAGACCCGGGGCGAGAGCATTTACCCGCACTCCTTTGGGACCGAGTTCGGAGGCAAGACTTCGGGTGAAGGTGAGCACGGCGCCTTTGGAAGTGGAATAGGCGAGAGATCCGGCGTGCCCACCTTTACGGCCGGCCAGGGAGGCGAGATTCACGATGCTGGCACCGCCGCGATTGGTGGCGGCTTCGATCAAGTGAGGTTGAGCGGCCTGGGAGACTCTCCAGAGACTGTCCACATTGAGTGCCATTACCTTGGCCCAAAACGCTTCATCGATGGTATCGAGGCTGTGGCGCGCCACCAGGGAGCCTGCGTTGTTGATCAACACGTCGAGGCCACCGAGACAGGCGACCGCAGCGTCGATCACCTGTTTACCACCCTCGGGTTGGGTGAGGTCGGCCGAGACCGACCCAAATCTACGTCCAAGTTGTTCGGCGAGCGCCGCGAGTTCTTCCGCGCCGGCGCTGCTGGAGTGGTAGTGAACGAAGCCATCACTGCCGCTTTCAAGCAGGGCTCGACTGGTGGCCAGTCCGATACCTTGGGCGCCGGCGGTTACGACGGCGCGTTTACCTTGTAGTTTAGTGGAATTCGGGGATGAGCTCATTCGATCAAAAATTGGTCGTCGGTTAGAGTAATGATATCGGTCTGACCGTCCGGACGGTGGACGTGGAGTAATCCGTTTTCGTCCAGTTGGGCTGAGATGTCGGCGAGGGTCATACGATCCGGTTCCGGCCAGAGGACCGAATAAACCGTATGGGAGGAGGCCGCTTCGCGCGTGGTGAGCGTGAGACTGACATGGTCCCGCCACTCCGCCGTGACCCATGCATAGGTTTCTTTGGAACGATAGCGCTGGTCAATCGGGGCGGGATACTTGTCCGAGATACTCCCGAACCAGTGAAGATCGGGGGTGGCGAGCACGGCGGTAAGGGCCGCCTTTTCGCCTTCGATCCGGGCGCGTTGATCGAGATTTTGCCAACTCATGCCCATCTCACCGTGTAACAACCACGAGAGGTGGGAAGGATCGCGAGTTTCGACGCGATCCCGCAGGACCACGTAGCGTTGATCCACAAATACCAGATCCCGGGTGACGCGGCGCACCCGCCAACCGTAGGGCATCGAAGCGTAGGCGACCCGGGCGTCGCCGGTTGTCCACATGTAGCGTTCACCCACTTCAAATCGGGTGATCTTTCCGGTGGCATCCTGGTCCTGTTGGCGCTGGCCATCGCCATCGATCAGAATGCCGTTTTTCGACTTGGTCTGCCATGTCCAGAACTTGTGGTGCGGTGAACGGTGAAATTCGCGGTTGGAGGAATTGATGGCGAGCCCCTCGCCATAGCCATTGATGATGAAGGTGTTTTGATCGGGGTGGCTGTGGCTGTAGGAACCGTAGGGTGAACTCTTGAAAGTAATGTGGATATCGTTTTCCGGGTCGCCCAAGGCGGAGTGCATGGAAACCCAGCCGACATCATCAAAAAACCGATACGGTGGCAGTTCGGAAAGCGGGGCAGGTTCAACCTTGGGGAACCGACTGCCGATAAAGTTGCGGATCAAAAACTCGCCCGCCGTCGGGTAGGTGCGACCCAGTTTGCCCATGCCCATGAGGGAGGGCGATTCACGCGTTTCGTCCGGGTCGAGCAGC
>CAKZMS010000017.1 GCA_937128785.1 uncultured Opitutaceae bacterium
ACCTCGGCAGCCGCCATGATTTCGGTGGCGATTTCATAGTAGGCGATCACATCACGTCGAAATCGCCGGTAGGGCAGGTCGTGCCCATTGTGCACCTCGTCGATGAGGGGCGTGGTGCTGCTCCAGGTGGGTTTGATGCCGGCGTGCTGAATCAGCGCCACGATCGCCTTGAGATTCTCTTGGTAGGTTTCAGGGGGGATTTGGTACTCAGCGGTTTCCCGATCCATGCGAAGGTCATGCAACCCGCAATTGAGCAGCAGCCGGTCGGCGCTGATTTGCGGCAGGTTCTCTTCGAGAAATGATCGCACCAGCGCCGAGTCACCGCCGTTGGCATCGGCCGGATTTTCCCAATCGGTGCCGCTGGCATCGGGACCGCCTTTGCGGGCATAGTCGGCCCAACCTGCCAGTTCGGTTTCAAGATAGGGCCCGTAGTGGACGGAAATACTGTCGCCGAGGACGTAGATTTTCATGGCCGCATCATTTGCTCGCCAGCACGACCAGGCTGGCGATCGCCAAGAAAACGACCCACGACAGATGGCGCCCGCGGGAAGCGATCAGAGCTACAAGAAAGTGGATGGCGAAGACGCCGGCGATTGTCCGCGCCACCAGCTGGGGGCTCAGCGGCGGGTGGGCCAGCATTACCAACAATACCGCAAATCCCCACCAAGCGACGGTGGTCAGATGCCAGGCGAAACGCAGGGTGTTCCGGGTGAATTCCGTGCCGCCGAGGATGACTGGCAGATCGCCCCGGCGAAACAGCCGCTGCAGGATAAACCGTTCGCCCAAATAGGAGTGAGCGATCCCGATGCCGCCCAACAGCAAGGCCGCAAGATAGAGCAGTAAGGTCATGGCGGGGGCAGCGTGACGAACGGAACCCGGCAGGAGGAGCAAATTCGTTTTTTCGGCGGGCCAGATCATTTGCTTCCGGGGCGAATGTTGGTTTATGGGTCAGACATGATGTGGCGCATGTTAAGAGTGGCGGTTTTAGCCGGACTGGTGGGAACGGGAGTAAACGCCGCGGGCACGGTCATGACGGTGGCGGGGCCGATGCCCTCGGCTGAGTTGGGCACCTCCTTGATCCATGAACATGTGCTGGTGGACTTTATCGGCGCCGCGGAGATCTCGCCGGACCGCTATGATCGGGCGGTGGTGGTCGAGAAGATGATTCCTCATGTGCGGGCCGCTCGCGCGGCGGGCGTGGAGTTGATGGTGGAGTGCACGCCGGCCTTCCTTGGCCGTGATCCGCTGCTGCTGCAGGAACTGGCAGAACGCACCGGTATGCGGTTTGTCACCAACACGGGTTTATATGGCGCGGTGGATGACAAGTTCCTGCCGCCCTACGCGTGGCAGGAAACGCCGACCATGTTGGCGGCTCGCTGGATCGCTGAATTTCGCGATGGCATCGAAGGTTCGGGTATCCAACCGGGGTTCCTCACGTCCGCCGTGGATCGGGATGCTGACTTGTCGGAAATGGACGCCCCCTTGC
>CAKZMS010000018.1 GCA_937128785.1 uncultured Opitutaceae bacterium
ATCTGTTGGCGGTCACCCACAACCTCAACTTCGAGGGTGCGCCGCTATTCCTGTTCGAATACGTCGTCTTCCTCATCAAGGAGCTCGGCTTTAAAATCGACGTGGTTTCGGCCGAAGAAGGTCCGCTGCGCAAAGCCTACGAAGAGCTCGGGGTGAACATCATCCTGGTCGATCGCCATCCGCTCCACGGCAGTCGCAACGATCGGGAATTCGCCCAACAGCTCGAGGTCATGCGGGAAGACCTGCAAAGCCAAATCGATCTGGGACCGATCGACGCATTCATCTGTAACACCCTCGCCTGCTGGTGGGGCGTGCACCTGGCGCAGGCGGTCAAGAAGCCATCGCTGTTCTACATCCACGAGAGCACTTCCGTGAAGCGCTTCTTTTCAGGCGCCCTGCCGAAAAAACGTCACGACGTCGCCCGACAGGCCTTCCGCATGGCGACCCGCGTTTGTTTCCTCTGCAAGGCCACCCGGTCCTACTACGAAGAGCTCAACGACTATAACAATTTCCGGTTTGTCTCATCGTGGATCGATCTGCCCCGGATTGAGAAACTGAAGGCCGCGACCCCGCGGGATGAGGCTCGCGCCAAACTGGGTTACGCTCCCCACGATCAGGTCATCGCCAATATCGGCACGGTGTGTGAGCGCACAGGTCAACACGTCTTCATCCGCACCGTCGCCTACTTCATGAAGCACTTCGCGGCCAATGGCAGCTACCGCTTCCTGATGGTGGGAGGCCGCCCCGGCGAATATCAGTCGTCCCTCGAACAGGACATCAAGCGACTCGGCCTCGAGAACGTGATCACGATCATCAACGAGACCGATCGCGTGTATGAATATTTCCGGGCCGCGAACCTGTTTGCCTGCTCGTCCTTCGAAGAATCGTTCCCGCGGGTGCTGCTTGAAGCCCTCGCCTTCGAGACTCCGATCGTGAGCACCAATGTCCATGGGGTGCCGGAAATGGTGACCAATAAAGCGGAGGCGTATTTGGTGCCGCCGGGCGAACCCATCGCATTCGCCAAGACGATCAAGACCTGTCTCGACAAACTTCTGCACGGCACGTCCACCGTGCCCATGGGATATTCGAAGGTCGTCCGTGCCTATGGCATGGATGCCGTCCTGCCCAAGCACGCCGACCTGGCTCGTGAGGCGGTGTTGGACTTTGATTACAACGCCGACCGACGGAAGCCCCACCGCCTTTCCGGCCGCGGTGATGCCGTCGAATCCAGCTGGTGACGATGTCAGCAAGACAATCCCTCGTCGTTTTACTGCTGCTCTGTATTGTCGGTGTCGGATTGAGCCGAGCTCCCTGGCTGGGTCAGGAGGTCTGGAACCTCGACGAAGGCTCCACCTTCACCATGGCGCATCAAGTCATGGACGGCGATGTGCTCTACCGGGATGCGGCCGACAATCGAAGCCCCTTGGTGCCCTACTTGAAAGCCGCGGTGTTTACGGTTTTCGGGAAGTGGAATGCCGATGCCGTCCATCTGGCTCTGACCTTGATGATCGGCTTGACCGTATTCGGGCTGGGCTGGATCGGCTATCGCCTTGGCGGGATGAAACTTGCCTGGTCCACCGCCGTGGCTGCGTGGTTTCTGCAGATTTATTGGATTGATGTAGGCGACGCCATGTCGGCCAACACCGAATGGTTTGTGATCGCGTTCTCCACGGCTGCTTTCGCGCTCTTCATCGCCAGTTTGGATTCGGCGCGCGCTCATCGGGGATTGCTCGTCGGTTTGTTATTTGGCGGAGCCATGCTCTGCAAACAACCGGGCCTGTTGGACATGCTTGTCGCTGGCATCCTGCTGGGCCTTTTGGCGTGGCGCTCTTCGCCAGCCCGACGGATCAATTTGCTGCGGTTCGGCGCGATGATGATCATCGGGACCCTGACGCCACTGGCATTGTTCTCCCTGCACTACGCCCTGGCCGGGGCATGGGATGACTACATCTACTCCGCCTTCACCTTCAACACGGAGGTCTATATCCCGGAGGT
>CAKZMS010000019.1 GCA_937128785.1 uncultured Opitutaceae bacterium
AGCGCATCGTTTCGATCGACGCCGATTTCTTCCACTCCGAGTCCGGTTCACTGGGCTACACCCGCGATTTCGCCAAAGGCCGCAAGGTGGTGAAGAAGAACGACCCGATGAACCGCCTCTACGCGGTGGAGAGCACGTTCACACTCACCGGGTCGATGGCCGACCATCGCCTGCGTCTCGCCAGCAGTCATATGCTGGCATTTGCCGCTGCTCTGGGGGCCAAGATTACCGGCGACGCCACGTTGACCCGTCTCGCGAAGGGATTGGAGTTTAAGGATCAAGAGTCCTGGCTCGACGCCTGTGCGGCCGACCTCAAAAGCCACCAAGGCGAATGCGCCCTCGTCGCCGGTTCGCACCTTCCGGCTCAGGTGCACGCGATCGTTTATGCGATCAACAGCGCCTTGGGTAACGTCGGCAAGACCGTCGACTTTGTTGAAGTGCCCGAGAACCAAGCGGCTTCCCTCGCGGAGCTGAGCGCCGCTGCGAAAGCAGGCAGAGTGGAAACCTTGGTCATCCTCGGCGGTAACCCCTGTTACAATGCGCCGGCAGATCTCGATTTTGACGGGATGGTCGAGTCGATCGACAACGTCGTTCGCTATGGCTACTACGTCGACGAAACCTCGGCTGTATCCGGTAGCCACATCGCCGCGACCCACTATCTGGAGTCCTGGGGCGATGCCCGCACCTTTGATGGCACCGTGGTGCCGGTGCAGCCGATGATTCTTCCGCTGTTCGATGGACTCACCGAGCTGGAAGTCGTAGCTCACCTCGCCGGTGAAGCCACGACCGATCCCTACACCATCACGCGGGCCACCGTCAGTGAGATGGTCAAGGGCCGTTTGCTCCGCCATGGCCGCCCGGCCAACACGGCGATGAAGCGATCGGATGACATGATCGTCGATGAAGACGAGGTGTTTCGCAAATTCCTCCATGACGGGGTGTTGAAGGATTCCGCCTTCGATGTCGTTTCGGTCACCTACAGCGAATCCGGAGCCGCCTCCCTGTTTGCAGAAGCGCCTGCGTTTGCCACGCTTTCCGAAAACAGCCTCGAGGTCCGCTTTACCACCGACCACAAGGTCGATGACGGTCGCTACGCCAACAACGGCTGGTTGCAGGAGTGTGCCGATCCAATCACCAAGATTTCCTGGGATAATGCGATCCTCGTGAGCCCACGCCTCGGCGCCAAACTTGGCATCGAACCCGATGGGGCACTCCTCCAGGTCGCCCGCAAAGACAACGCCAAGTTCCCGCTCGGTAAAGAAGCCGCCTTCATTGGCGAACTCACCGTCAACGGTGTCACGGTTCGTGGCCCGATGCACATCCAACCGGGTCTTTCCAACTGGACGGTCGTGTTGCCATTGGGCTACGGCCGCGAAGTCAGCGGTCGCGTGGGGCAGGGCGCCGGACACAACTTCTATCCCGCCCGCACGACGGACGGGTTTGATGTCGCCACGGGCGCGACCCTGACCGCGACGGATGAGATTTATCTCCTGGCGAATCAGCAGGAGCACTGGTCGATGGAAGGCCGCGATATCGTGCGCGAGGCCAACAAGTCCGAATACGACGAGAATCCCAACTTCGTCGACAGCTTCGGTATCGAGTCGCACGCCCCGGCCAATCTCGGTCCGGACAAGGATAAGCCCCTGGCGGAAGTTTCCGCCACCACTCCTCGGGGTAACTCCCTCTACGAGACTCCTGATTTCACGGGAGTTCACCAGTGGGGCATGACCATCGACCTGAACACCTGCATTGGCTGCAACGCCTGTGTGATCGCGTGTCAGGCCGAGAACAATATCCCGATCGTCGGCAAGGATCAGGTCCTCCGTGGTCGCGAGATGCACTGGATCCGCCTCGATCGCTACTACTCCGATGGCAAAATTTCGGCCGGAGCATTTGGTGGTCCCGGCAACAAAGAGATCCCCGAGGATCCACAGGCATCGATCATGCCGGTAGCCTGCGCTCAGTGTGAGTTGGCTCCCTGTGAAACGGTTTGCCCCGTCAACGCCACCGTCCACGACGAGGAAGGGCTCAATACGATGGCCTACAACCGCTGTATCGGTACCCGCTACTGCGCCAACAACTGTCCCTACAAAGTCCGTCGTTTTAACTTCTTCGACTGGAACGACCGTTCGCTCGACCAGCTCTACATGGGGCCGGCCGGCGACAAGGGCATGCCGGAACTCGTCAAAATGGCGCAGAACCCGGATGTCACCGTGCGCATGCGTGGTGTCATGGAAAAGTGCACCTACTGCGTGCAGCGGATTCAGCAGGCCAAGATCGACCAGAAATCGAAGGCGCGGGATTCCGACCAAGTCGAAATCCCCGACGGTACCATCAAGGTGGCCTGCCAACAGGTTTGCCCGGTCGATGCCATTGAGTTCGGCAACATCAAGGACCCCGAGAGCGCCGTCTCCAAGGCCAAGGCTCGCGAGCAGGATTACGCGCTCCTCGGCTACCTCAACATTCGTCCGCGCACGACCTACCTCGGCAAGCTGCGCAACCCGAATCCGGAGATGCCCGATTACGCTTCACTTCCGCTCAGCCGCGCGGAATACAACACCAAGAACTATCCGCCCGGACACAAAAAGAAGTCCAAGGGCCACGACGATCACGGTCACGGCGAACCAGCCGGCCACACCTCGATCATGAAGAACGCTCTGCGCACGGGAGGGCTTAGCTAATGTCGCAAGCTGAAACGACTACGGCCCGCCCCGCCATTCTGGACGAAGTTAATCCCGCGGAGTTGCCGCGCGCTACTTTGGTCGAGCACGGCCGCAGCTTCGAATGGATCACGGATAAGATCTGTGGAATCATCGAAGGGAAAACCCCCGGACGGTGGTGGG
>CAKZMS010000020.1 GCA_937128785.1 uncultured Opitutaceae bacterium
CATAAGGGCGCTTTCCTAGGCTTCCGGCTTGGCCAGACGACTCAGCAGAAACTCAAACCAATCAATGTCGGCGGGAGTGGTGAGCTTGGGATTGGGCTCGGGGTTTTCGAGCAAAGCGATGGGGTGGCGCAGCAGTTCGACGGCGGCCGCATCGTCGGTGAGCTTCTCGCCCCGGTTGGCCGCGCGATTGTAGGCCTTCACGATCAGGTCGCGTTCGAAGACCTGGGGCGTTTCCATTGCCCACAGTTTGTCGCGCTCCAGGGTCTTGAGGTGTCCGTCTTCCCGGTGGAGTTTGATGGTGTCGGTGACCCGGTGGGCCAAAACCGCGGCGGACTCGCGGCGCACGACCTTGAGCAGGCCGACCAGATGCTCGGCGCGGATCAGGGGGCGGGCGCAATCGTGGATGAAGACGTGGCTGACGTCGGCGGGCAGCGCATCAAGGGCGTTGGCCACGGAATACTGCCGCTCGGTGCCACCCGGCACAAACTGGGTGGGAGTGGGCGCCAACGCCATCAGGTCCCGCATCTGTTTCTGGTCTCGATAGACGACCACATAGAGATCGGCTACCCCGCTGGCCACAAATGCGGCCGCGCTGTAGGAAAAAATCGGTTTTCCGGCGAGTGGCGCCAACACCTTGTCGGTCACGGTCTCGTTCATCCGGGTGCCGGAACCGGCGGCGAGCAAGATGGCAGCAGTGCGGGACATAGGTTTACCAAAGCCGAAAAGCGGAAAACTGAAAACCTGAAATCAAGTTAAGCTGAATCCAGTTCGGCCCGGATGGCCCGGGCGGCGGCCACGGGGTCGGCAGCGGCGGTGATGGGGCGCCCGACCACGATGTGGGTCGAACCGGCGCGGGCGGCATCGCCCGGGGTCATGATGCGGGATTGGTCGCCTTGATCGGCCCCGGCGGGTCGGATGCCGGGAGTGACGAGTTGGGTGCCGGCCGGAAGATTTGCTTTCAGGTCGGCGACCTCGAGGGGCGAGCACACGAAACCTTGGAGTCCCGCGGCGCTGCCGGTTTGCGCAAGGCGGCGTACCTGGGTGGCGGCATCGTCGTTCCAGCCGACCGCCTGCATCTGGGCTGCGTCCATCGAGGTCAGCACGGTGACTCCCAGTAGCAGCAGGTCGGGATTGCTTGCTTGTTGGGCTTCCCGGGCTGCCTTGATCATGGCCGGGCCGCCCGAGGTGTGGAGAGTCAGCATGTGGATGGGCAAGGGGGAGAGTGACTCCACCGCTTTAGCGACCGTGTTGGGAATGTCGTGCAGCTTCAGGTCGAGGAATACCTTGTAGCCCGAGTCGGCCACTTCCTTGACCCAGTCCGTGCCGAAGGCGGTGAACATCTGCAGCCCGACTTTCATCCACGGCACGGTGCCTTGCAGCTGTTTGAGGAGGGGGCGGGCGGCTTCGCGGGTAGGAATATCGAGCGGGAGAATCAGTTCGGTAGGCACTCTCTGGGAAAAGCTGAAAAGCGGAATAACGGAAAGGCTGAAATCGCGGAAAGGATGTTCACGGGAATGCGGTTGAGTTCGGGGAGGGGCGAGGTTGGGTTAGTCCAACTGTGCCTGATCTTACCGAATTTTGCCCGGCCAAGATTAACCCGTATCTCGCCGTGACGGGAAAACGGGACGATGGGTTTCATGACCTGGTTTCCGTGGTGAGCCAGCTTTCGGTGGGCGATTATCTGGAGGTAAACGCGACGGATGGTGGGTTCAGTCTGACTTGTGATGACTCAAGTTTGCCCATGGACGGCAGGAATCTGGTCATCCGGGCGGCGGAAATTTTTCGGGAATTATCCGGGTGGGCCGGGGGCGCTGAATTCCATCTGCGCAAAATCCTGCCCAGCGGGGCAGGTTTGGGCGGAGGCAGCAGCGATGCGGTGGCGGCTTTGCGTGCGCTGAATCGAGTGTCGGGCGGGATGCTGGGAGCTGAGGCCATGCACGAGGCCGCGGCCCGGGTGGGTTCGGACTGCCCCTTGTTTTTGCAGGATCAAGCGGTGATCATGCGCGGGCGGGGAGAGCGGGTGGAAGTTGCCCCCGCCGTGACCAGGCGTATGGCCGGGAGAGAGGTCCTGTTGGTGAAACCCGCTTTCGGCGTGAACACGGCGTGGGCGTATCGGCGTCTGGCGGCCCGTGCGCCGGATTCGTATCAGGATTCCGGTCCCGTTGAGGAGGCGATGCGCGACTGGGGCGGATCCGAGCGGGATTTGTCCGCGTTGGGATTCAACGCATTCTGGCCTATCGCCGCGGAAAAGTTCCCGGCCTTGCCGGCGATGGCAACGCAGTTGTGGACCGATTTTGGGGTTCATTTGCAGATGAGTGGCAGCGGGAGCGCCTGTTTTCTGTGGTTGGATGATTCCACCCCGGTTGATGCGATCGTGGCCCACGTTCAGCAGGCATGGGGGCGGTCGACCTGGATCGAGCGCGCCTCTTGCTTGCCAGTATCAAATCCTGATTGACCCCATCTGGAGGGGCTGGGTTATCGTAGGAGAGCGCGCCCGCATGAGAACCGGGGCTTTTCAACAGAATCTCACTTCCTTAATCTCTTCATCGTGTCCGCCCCTCCCTCAGAATCGGAAATCGTTCTCGACGGGATCTCTGCGTCGCCGGGTATCGCGCACGGGAGGGCGTTTATCTACCGGAAGACCGAAGTTGAGGTGCCGGAGTATCAGGTCCCGGCGCACAAGCGGGCCGGTGAATACGAGCGCCTGAATCAGGCGCTGATGAAGACGCGGGAGCAGCTCAGTGCGATCCGGGACG
>CAKZMS010000021.1 GCA_937128785.1 uncultured Opitutaceae bacterium
ATTTCCCTCCACACTAACCTCACTCCGGAAACCCGTGATCTGGTGCGGGCCGAAACCATCGCACAGATGAAGGACGGTGTGCAGATCATCAACTGCGCGCGGGGCGAGATCGTGCACACAGCCGATATCGTGGCGGCGCTCAAGTCTGGCAAGGTGGCCGGATACGGCGCCGATGTGTTGGATGAAGAACCACCGCCGGCAGATCATCCGCTGCTGAATCTCCCCAACGTCGTGATCACGCCGCATGTCGGTTCACGCACCTCCGAGAGCGTGCAACGCCAGGCCACCAAGGCCGTGCAGAATCTGATCAATGTCGCCGCGGGCGAGGAACCGCTGGCCCAGGTCAATCGCGACGTCCCGTTCGCCAACGGCAAACTTTCCTGACCCCTCCAGCCATGTCCGAAACATTCTACGTCGTATCCGAATCCGACCACAACGCCCTGGTAGCCGCGGCGTATCAACACCGTGGATTCAGTGCCACCGAAGCCACTGCCGGAGCGAAACTCTGTGCGGAGGCATCCCGGCACGGGATTCGCACGCACAACGGCATCAAGGCGCTACATCTCGACCACCTGTTTGGTTCCGGTTCGAAAGGATGCGTGCCGAATGTGGAAATCGAAGAAAATCCCTCCCGATTTCCGGCCGCCAAGATTTGGAATGCCAATCGCCAGCTCGGTCAGGCCACCGCTTATGCCGCATTGGAAGAGGCCATCCGCCTCGCCGATGAATACGGGGTCGGCATGGTATCCGTGGATAACGCGTTCCACTATCTGTGGGGCGGCGGCTACGTGATGGAGGCGGCCCGCCGCGGTTACGTTGCCTACACGAACTGCACGGCCGCGTTGGCTGAAGTGGTGCCTTTTGGCGGCAAGTTTCCGACTCTCGGCACCAACCCCCATTCTTGGGGCCTCCCCACGACGGACGCCTTGGGTTGGCCAATCGTCATCGACTGGGCGACGTCGGTGGTCGCCATGGGCCGGGTGCAACAGTTTGCCCGCGAGGGTATGAGCCTGCCCCTCAACGCGGCGGTGGACGGCGAAGGTAATCCCACGATCGATCCGAATGAAGCCAAGGCATTGCTGCCTTTCGGGGCCCACAAAGGCTACGGCCTTTCGCTGATCAACGAACTCATTGGCTCCTTTATCGGTGGTTCCTTGCCCACTCTGCGCAATCGCTGGGATCACGTCGGTGTCGGCGAAAAAGGCACCTGCTGTTTCTTCTTCCAGGTCTGGCACCCTGATGCGATGTCCGGTGGTAATTTTGCGGTTGGCCGCGATCAGAAAGAAAATGTCAAAGCGGTCATCGACGACATCCTGGGGCACGGCAACGAAGGTTGCATGCTCCCCGGTCAGCTCGAAGCTCAGGCCGCCGCCCGCAGCGCGGAGCACGGTGGGCTGCTCTTCAGCAAAGCCGAAATCGATGGGTTCAACGAACTCGCCGCCGAAGTGGGCCGACCCCTCTGGTCTACCGATACCCTCAAGACCGTTTAATCTCTCTCCGTTCCATCCTTCTTTCACTCAACCCGTCTCTACCATGTCTCTGAATATCCGTTCCGCAGAAGATTGCCAATTCGACCAAGTCTCCCTCGGCGAAGTCATGCTTCGTCTTGATCCCGGGGAAGGTCGGATCCGAACGACCCGCTCGTTCCGGGCCTGGGAAGGCGGCGGCGAATACAATACCTCCCGTGGACTGCGGAAGTGCTTTGGCTACCAGACCGCTGTGGTCACGGCGTTCGTGGACAACGAGATCGGCCATCTGGTCGAGGACTTCATCATGCAGGGTGGAGTCGCCACGAATTTTATTCAGTGGCGCGAGGATGACGGCATTGGCCGCCAGGTGCGCAATGGTCTGAATTTCACTGAGCGTGGATTTGGTATCCGGGGGGCGGTGGGTGTGCCCGATCGCGGCAACACGGCGGCATCCCAACTTAAACCCGGAGATGTGGACTGGGATTACATTTTTGGTGACCTCGGAGCCCGTTGGTTCCACACCGGCGGCATTTACGCCGCGCTCGGCGAAGCGACGCCGGACGTCGTCATCGAAGCCGTACAGGCTGCCCAAAAACACGGCACGATTGTCTCCTACGATCTCAACTACCGTCCTTCCCTGTGGAAGAGCATCGGCGGCCACGAGCGTTGTCAGGAAGTCAATCGCGAGATCGCCAAGTATGTTGATGTCATGATCGGCAACGAAGAGGACTTCACCGCGTCACTCGGTTTCGAGGTCGAGGGCGTGGACGAAAATATCAGCGAAATCGAAACCGACGCCTTCAAGCGCATGATCGAGACCGCCGTGAAGGAATTCCCGAATTTCAAGGCGGCGGCCACCACGCTGCGCCGGGTGATCACCGCGACCAAGAACGACTGGAGCGCCATTCTCTGGCACGACGGCGAATTCTTCGAGAGTCGCAAGTATCCGGAGCTCGAAATCATGGACCGGGTGGGCGGGGGCGACAGCTTCGCATCCGGCGTGCAGTTTGGGTTCATGGAATTCAACGATGCGCAGAAGGCGGTCGAATACGGGGCGGCGCACGGTGCCATCGCCTCGACCACCCCGGGTGACACCTCCATGGCGACCCGTAAGGAAGTGGAGAAACAGATCGCCGGAGGCGGTGCCCGCGTAGTCCGTTAATTTTTTAGGAGTTTATCCGATGTTTGCTGAAGAAACCCGCAATTGCCTCAGTGCCGCCGGCGTCGTTCCGGTGGTTGTCATTAATGATGCCGCCAAGGCGGTGCCATTGGCCAAGGCTCTGCTGGCCGGCGGTGTGAAGGTCATCGAATTGACCCTGCGGACGGCCGCCGGACTCGACGCCATCAAGGCGATCGCGGCCGAAGTCCCGGATATGCTGATTGGAGCCGGCACCGTCCTCTCGCCTGAACAGGTGCGGGAGGTCAAAGCTGCCGGTGCCCACTTCGCAGTGGCTCCGGGCACCAACCGGACGGTTCTCGCCGCTGCGCAGGAAGTGGATCTTCCGTTTGCGCCGGGGGTGATGACGCCGAGCGATATCGAGACGGCACTCGGCATGGGCTGCACGACGTTGAAGTTCTTTCCGGCGGAAAGTGCCGGTGGGGTGCCCCACCTGAAAGCGATGGCGGCTCCCTACGGCCACCTTGGGGTGAAGTTCATGCCGACCGGAGGAATCAAGGCGGCGCAGTTGGGCGACTACCTTGCCGTTCCGACGGTCGCTGCGGTCGGCGGGTCCTGGCTGGCCACCGCCGCGCAAATCGATGCGGGCGATTGGGCTGCCATCACCAACCAAGCGGCCGAAGCGATGGCCGTGGTCGCCGCGGCCGGTCGCTAATCAGATCATTCTTGAATGATGTAGGAGTAGCGTCCGGTGGTGCCGCGGAACTGACCAGTAGCGAGATCACCATCGTCGAACGTGGTATCGAACTGCAGTAGCTGGGCCGACGTAATGGTTGCATTCGCCACCGATACCGCGGCCACCACTCCGAAAACGTCCTAATCCCAATCATAGCGCCCTCCGATGGGGGTCGTGGCGGCGAAGGCGGTCGCATCGATCGAGCTGTTGCTGTTGCTCATCTCGACGGGCACCACCCCGTTGGTGGTGTCAGCCGGCCAGGCACCATTTTCATGGGAGAAGGTTTCAAAAGCTTGGGCGAAGGTGCGAATATCGTTCGCCAAGGCGGAGTGGCGGGAGTTTTGGCGGACCTTTTGAAAGGCGGGAATGGCAATGGAGGCCAAAAGTCCGATGATGACTACCACGATCATGATCTCAACGAGCGTGAAGCCTTTTGCGCGGTGGGGGTATCGCATAAGCAGCTGGGGTCGATAGGGAGGCTATTGACGAGAACGCTCCTCCCGCAAGCTGATAACCGGTGCCTCATCTGGGCAAAGAGGTTGTGTGGGTGGCGTCAAAGTGGTTTCAATGAGGTCTTGGGCCCGTTGTTTATGTCACTAATCCGCATAGCGGCCGTGTTGCTTTGTGTTTACGCCGCGGTCGGTGCGTTGGTCTTCGTTTCCCAGCGCTCGCTGCTGTATTATCCGACGCATCGGACGGTGGATTCGGTGATGACACCGTGGAAAGTTGCAGGCCAACCCTGGGGCATGGTTCGCGCCGGGAAAACGCCGTCCCAGGTCTGGCTGGTGACTCACGGTAATGGTGGGCAGGCGGCGCACCGCGACTACCTGCTGGAGTATCTGGGTGCAGATGTGGCTGTTTATGTCCTCGAGTATCCAGGATATGGTGACAGGCTGGGGCAGCCGTCGGAGGAGAACATCAATGCGGCGGCGGCGATGGCCTGGCAGCATCTGCGGGCGACTTATCCCGGCGTTCCCATGGGGGTGCTCGGCGAGTCAATCGGCAGTGGGCCGGCTGCTTGGTTGGCCGGTCAGGTCGACCCGCCGGGCAAGATGGTGTG
>CAKZMS010000022.1 GCA_937128785.1 uncultured Opitutaceae bacterium
CGTTTCAGTCGCCATCTCTGTTCCCCTCGTCCCCGCCTGCCTTGGGCGGCATTTCCGTCTGTTTCTGGACTTCTTTCGCGGTGCGCAACATGACGTTGATCCCCGCGGCGACGCCCAGCAATGTAAAAAGCACCATGAGCCACGGGGTGGTGCCGAACAACCAGTCCAGCCCGTAGCCGATGCCAAAGCCGATCCCGAGACCGGCCACCATCTCTGTCACCATCCGCCAGGCGATCTGAGCCTGGGAGTAGTGCTCCTCCTGATGGGCCTTGTCCGCTTTTGCGGCGGCCTTGTGCGCGGCCAGCTTCGCTTCCAGCTCTTGTAGCTGTCGCTTCGGATCAGGTTCGCTCACGCGGTTGGCCCCTTCGGAGTTCGTCGCTTTGCTATGCGCAGCAGCGCCACGAGTCAACAACCGGTTAGGAACCACCTCTATTGGCGCAACCATTTGGTTTAACTGCATAAAATTAAGACACGCACGAGGCAGGCCATTCCGTCGCAGGCACCGTTAGCGCCAAAACCGGCTATAGGCGTTATTCAACCGATCAGTTGATATTCGCCCAGAGCGCCGAATGCGCACTTTGCCCCTCTGTCATTCACGCAGCCTTCACCGATCTCGGATAGCTGTCGCAAAACCGCCGCGAAAGCAACCAGCGGCAGCCAAACCCTCGCCGGATTCGGCGGTCATGGATGCGTTCATGTAATCTTAACCATTCAGGGAACGCGAGCCGTGCCTTTGCCTTCGCAACCTTTTGACCGGCCCGCCGTTCATAAATGACATTGCCCGCCACAAAGAAACCCTCCATGTCCAAGGCCTTCGCAGTCCCCGTCAATTGGCTCTGGCTGTCAGCCAGCATGGTGGCCTGCGCTACGCTCGTCCTGTCACCGCTGCTTTCCAGCGTGGCGTCCGCGCCATCCTCCACAATCTGGTTTCTGATGATCGGTCTATTGTTGATCGTATCGACACATCAACTGGTGCGCGCGGCCGGCGTCAGGCATGGGTGGTCGGCGGGCCTGGCCTTGGCGGGTGCTCTCGTGGCACTCCCCGCGCTTTCGCTCCGCCCCGAAGCGCTGACAGCGGCGGCCGCCTATCAGGCCGAAGACCTGCCTTGGCCCGATCAGCGCCCCACGGGTCACCTCGCCTTGCTCTCCTGCGATGCCGACTGTGTCGACGACGTCGCTCTCTTGTTACATGCCGGAGCTTATTCCGTTTTCGTTCCTGACAAGGTCCCGACCGATCCGGCCTTGGTTTCCTCCGATCTCGTTGGAAACAGCCTCCGCAGCTGCGGCCCGTCTTGCACGACGGAGTTCAGGACTGATCTCAGTCTCAACGACTGGGCTTATTGGTCAGGAGAGCTGCCTACCCCGGGCGACCCACACGTGTCGCATTTGACCCGTCAAGTCCTGCTGCATCAGACCGAGGGCGAATGGAGTGTGGTCGCGCGCGATACCACCGTGCACCTGCGCAGCGCCGGTCCCTGGCCCACGCGCGCAACCATCGCCGGGGCGCGCAGCGACCAGACCGGCCCCATGGCGGCTTTCGTCTGGGCGAAGACACCGTGACGTGGCGGCCCGGCTCCCCAACAAGGACCTATGTCCGACCATCTCGACACCGTCTTTGCCGCGCTTGCGGACCCGACCCGGCGCCGCATCCTGTCGATGCTGCTCGAAGATGACATGGCGGTCACGGATGTGGCCGAGCCATTCGAGATGTCTCTCGCGGCGATTTCCAAGCATCTCGTGGTTTTGACCAATGCGGGCCTCATCAGCCAGGAAAAACGCGGTCGCGTAAAATGGTGCAAGCTGGAGCCCGACGCCCTGCGCGCCGCATCGGTCTGGATGCAGGGCTTCGGTCAGTTCGAACCGGTCAACCTTGACGCTTTCGAGCGGTTTCTCGCCCGGGAACTATCCGACCCGCCACAGGGCGACGATGCGTAGGTCGGGGCTGCGCCCCGACCCCCTCAGGCAACCGCAATCTTTTCCTCGTCCTTCAGCAACAAAAGCAGCGACAGGGCCGTCAGCGCCACCCCGGGCAGGATCAAGGCTGGCGGCACACCATGGCCCAGCGCCACTTCCCAAAGGATCACCCAGCTGGGCACGATGTAGGTGTAGGCCATGACCTTGGCCGAAGGCAGCCGCAATGTCGCGTAACGCAAGCACATGAACGTCACCGAGGTCGCCAGAACCGCAACATAGAGGATCGTCGTCCAGACGATCCCCGGCAGCGCGGCCCAATCCACCGCCAGCAGCTTTGGCCCCGACAACACCAGCAGGATCACCGCCCCCGCGCTGAGAACGCCGGCGTTGAAGGCCAAAGCCCCCTCGCCCCGGCTGAGCTTGCGCAGCATGGGCGAATACAGTGCATGTGCAATGCAGCCCCAAAAATAGATCGCCTCGCCGCGTCCGATCTCGAACCGCACAAGCGCAGACAGGTCCGCGCGGAAAATCACCCATAGGGCGCCCAGCCCGCCGATCACGATGGCGATGGCCATCCGCGGCGTCGTCACCTGTTTCAGGAGGATATACCCGAAGACCGCCGTCAGCGCCGGATTCAGTGTAAAGACCGCCGCCATGCTGACCGGCTCCGCCGTCTTCAAGCCTTCGAACATCGTTACGAAATAGAGCGCAAACAGCCCCGCCAGCACGAAATAGCGCCACGGCGCGGAAAAAACGGCGCGGCTGACACCGCCCGTCGCCAGCGCCATCGTCCACAACAACACCGCCCCCAGCACGAAACGGACCGCGTTCAGCACCATCGGATCGATGAACGGCGCCGCGAGGCGGCCAAGGGAAAACGACCCCGCGACAAGCGCGGCGAACAGCATCATTGCCGCATGGCCCCTGAGATGATCGCTCATGCGGTTTCCATCCCTTCGGCGTAGGCTTTGAGATGCTTGACAAAGGCCTGCACCTTGGCTGTGCGATGCAGGTCCACATGGGTCACCAGCCACAGGGGAGAGATCCAATCCTCCCGCGCCGCCAGCACCTCGATGATGCCGATTCCATCGATATGGCCGGTCACAAAATGCCCGCCCATTTTGCCGTTGAAACGAGCGGCCCGCTCCAGATTTACCAACGCACCTGCATCGATATCCTGGAAAGTGGTCAGCCGACGGCTCTCGGCCAGCAGGTCAAAACAGACTTTCTCCGCATCACTGGCGACCGCGGTAAGGCAACATCCGTTCACTGCAATGCTGTCGCCAAGCTCCAGATCATGGAGGGCTTTGGCGGCACCAATTTCCAATCGCCAACTCTCCGCTTCTTCGCGGAAAGCGAGCACGTTGCCGGTTTCTTCGATGATTCCCGTGAACATGACACCAGTGCACACCGCTCGACGCCGCCGGCGCAACCTCGGAGCGAGGCGAGTTCGACTTTAAGCGTCGATTTTCGCGCGCATCACCGCGGTCTCCCCGCCGCGGCTCACCAGCAGGACCAGTTCAGGTCGGCCACTGGCCTCGGCTTCGTCCAACAACTCCACGGCCTGCGCGTAGGAATCCACCGGCGTGCCATCGATTTCTTTGACCCAATCGTCGACTCTTACGCCCGCCGTTCCCAAGGGGCTGCTGGGCTTTACGAAATGCACAATCACTCCGGACAATTGACTGGGATCTTCCCGCCGAGCCACGACATCAGAGAAAACCGTCTCCCGCACCGTCAGGCCAAAGTCCTCGAAGTAACGTCGCTCCGATTCCTTCGGGGTTTTCGGTGCGTCCCCCAGCTCGACCGGTAGCTCCAGCTCTAGCTTGTCCCTGAGAATGGTGAAGGTGATCACATCACCCGGCTGCCGCTTGAGGATCTCCCGCATGAGATGAGCGGCCACCACTTGATCGGGTTTGAGTCGCGGCAAGGGACGACCATCGATCGCAATGATGATGTCACGGGGCGACAACCCGCCGGTCTCCGCCGGGCTACCCTGCATGATTTCGGAAATCACCAAGCCCGTGGCTGATCCCAATCCAAGAAATTCGGCCACCTCCGGTGCCACGGGATCGATCCCGTCGATGCCAAACCACGGCAAAGGGCGACCAAACGGATTGTCGGGAATACGGCCCACCGCCGAAAGCACCTCAGGAGCGAGGCGGAAACCCGCCGCCTCATCGGGGTTGAGCAACACCGACATCTCACCGCGCCGGCGCTGAGAATAGATCATCATGCGCTGGCCAAACCCACTCGCGCCCACGCCGACGAATTCGCCTCGGTTGTTAAAAATGGGACATCCGCGGCCGGCCACGCCCTGCAGGGCGATGCCCGTCAGCTGCGGCAAGCGTTGAATCATGCTCACCTGCGATCGCAGAAAATAGGGCGCAAAGTCTTCGTCCTTTTGCCGCAGTCCGATGCCCCAAACGGTCTCCGCCATGGCGGGGAGCGCCCCCGGGTCATTCGACACGAAATCGGTAATGGGTTTGAGATTGTGCCGTCCTTCGGGAGCCACCTTGACGAAGTGCCAAGTCGTGTAGCCGTCCTGTCCGACATATTCGCCGCGAGCGAATTGGGTGGAGGGTTGGCCCGGACGATAAATTTTGAAATCGGTCAGCTGGTTCGGGGTTGCCCGATCGCTGATCGCTCCTGACTCCAGGATGACCGTGCCTTCATTATCGATTACGATGCCGTAGGCCGTGTTCACGGTTCGATCCATCTCATGCTCGATGGTAAACTCGACCGCCACCACCGAAGCCAAACGCTCCTCCAGCATGGCCGGATAATCCGGACTCTGCGCCTCAGCGGCGTAACAAGAAATGGCCAAGACGGCCGCGATGCGGGGCAAGAATTTCGAAATCATGGTTTCAGGACGTAGAGGGAGACACGGAATTTGCGTCGGGCTTCCACTAAAACTTGCTGCGGTTCATTTTCGTAGGCTTGGGCGATTGCGAGAATATCGGCAATCGAGCTGATCGGCTGGTCATTTATCTTGGTGATGACGTCACCCGAGCTGAGTCCCGCCACCGCGGCCGGAAATCCCCTTTGCACTCCGATGACGAGGACGCCCTCCTCGTCCGGAAGCTGGTTTTCGCGCGCGTAGGGTCGCGACACTTCGCGAATACTGAGTCCCCAGACTTCCACCACGGACTCCTCGCCTACCCGGCTGACCAGTTCTTCGGTGACCACGCGGTGGTCTACCGTTGCGTAGGCCCGCTTGATGGTGAGCCGTAACTGCGTGCCGATCGGCTGGGAAGCGATCAGATTTTTAATTGGCGGCAATTGCTCCGGGAAACGGCCGTCGACGGGCTCCCCGTTGATCGCGAGGAGAATATCGCCACCCCGCAATCCCGCCTCCGCCGCGGGCGAACCGGGGTCCACACTGTTGATCAGCATGCCGCGATTGAGCTCCAGATCATAAAAGTCCTCCAAATCCCGCAGGGCTCCGGGAACGATCCCCACGTAGCTGCGGGTAATCGCGCCATCCTCGGCCAGCCCCGCCATCACCCGTTTGGCGATCGTCGAAGGAATGGCGAAACCCAAGTTGTCCGCGCCGGAGTAACCTCGGGAGTTGATGCCCACGATCCGACCATTCGACGTGACGAGCGGACCACCACTGTTTCCCGGATTGATGGCGGCGTCGGTCTGCAGCCAGGTATTGAATTGTCCGGTTTCGTAGCCCTTCACTCCACGTGAATCGGCAAAGAAGCGCCGGGGGTTGGAGATGATTCCCCGCGTCACCGTGCGGGTAAGACCGTGCGGCGTGCCGACCGCGTAAACGGTTTCACCCGGATCGAGCCGTTCGGAATCACCGAATTTGGCGACGGCAAACTTGTGCCCTTTGTTGGCCACCTCTTCCGGATCAAGCCGCAGCAAGGCCAGATCCGTCCAGTGGTCCCAGCCCACGAGCTCGGCACTGACACGCTCCAGATTGGCCAGCGTCACATTGATTTCCACGGCCCGCAGTCCCACCACGTGGGCATTGGTGAGAATCAATCCGTCTTCCGAGCCAATCACTCCGGAACCCACGCCGCTCTGAAATCGCTTGGCTCCCGCTTCGTAAGCGAATTCCCGTACATCAATCCGCACCACCGCATCCAAGAGCTGCCGGAAGCCCCGCGAAGTCTCCCCTGAGACCGGGAGCGCAGCGGCCACCACCGCAACAAGCGCTAGTAAGAGTCGCGTCATTGACCGTGGTAGTGAAAGTGTCACAGTGGCCGATTCGTTCCAATGGAAACCCATAGTAAAGACTACGACTTTTCTTCGATTGAGCCTCACTGGCAATCCCAGTGGGCAGAAAATCAGGCGTTTACGGCAGAGCCGGCGTCTCCAAAACCCAAATACTATGCCCTCGACATGTTCCCCTACCCGTCCGGAGCAGGGTTGCACATCGGGCACCCGGAAGGCTACACGGCCACTGACATCCTGAGTCGCTACAAGCGGGCCCGCGGGTTCAACGTGCTTCATCCGATCGGTTGGGACGCCTTCGGACTCCCGGCGGAACAGCACGCGGTCAAAACGGGCACCCACCCCGCCACCAATACGGCGGCAAACGTGGATAATTTCCGCCGCCAAATCAAAGCGCTCGGTTTCTCCTACGACTGGGACCGGGAGATCAATACGACCGACCCCGCCTATGTCCGGTGGACCCAGTGGATCTTCCTGCAGCTCTTCAAGCGTGGCCTCGCCTACGTCGATGAGCGCCCCGTCTGGTGGTGCCCGGAGTTGAAGGCTGTGCTGGCCAACGAGGAGGTGGTTGACGGCAAATCTGAAGTTGGCGGTCATCCTGTCGAACGACGCGCTTTACGCCAATGGGTGCTGCGGATCACCGCCTACGCCGACCGCTTGTTGGAAGATCTCGACGGTTTGGATTGGCCTGACTCGACCAAGCGCATGCAAGCCGCATGGATCGGCCGCAGTGAAGGTGCGGAAATTGAGTTCATTTTGGACGACCACAGCCTGGGCAACTTGAAGGTTTTCACCACCCGACCGGACACCCTGTTCGGGGCCACCTACATGGTGATCGCCCCCGAACACCCGCTGGTGGAAAAACTGACGACGGCGGAAAATCGCGAAGCGGTGAACGCCTACCGCAGGCAGGCTGCGGCGAAAAGCGATCTGGAACGCACGGATTTGGCCAAGGACAAGTCTGGCGTTTTCTCGGGCTCTTTTGCCATCAATCCCGTTAACGGACAAAAGCTGCCCATCTGGATCGCCGACTATGTGCTCATGGGTTACGGCACGGGCGCCATCATGGCTGTGCCCGCCCACGACGAACGCGACTACGAGTTCGCCGAGAAATTTGATATCCCGATCGTGCAGGTTATCGAGCCGGCTGACCATTCAAACAACGGACACGGCCAACCCAAATTGCCCTACATCGGCGAGGGGAACCTGATCCACTCGGATGGCTACAGCGGGTTGTCCTGGCAGGAAGCCAAAAAACGCATCACGGCCGATCTCGCCGCCAAACACCGGGCTAGTCCGACGGTGAACTTCAAACTGCGCGATTGGCTCTTCTCTCGCCAACGATATTGGGGTGAACCCATCCCGATCGTCTGGGTAAGCGAAGCCGATTACCGCAAAGCTGAAACCGCCGGAGTCGCAGGTCTGCCGCCTGAGCCCGTGAAGTTTGATGCCAATGGCACCACCCACTACGCCCTGCCGGTGCCCGAGGCGGCCCTCCCCTTGGAGCTGCCCGAGGTTGAGAGTTACCAGCCTGGCGACAGCGGGGAGAGTCCTCTGGCCAACGCTACGGACTGGGTGAAGGTCTGGTATGATCCCACCACTGGAGCCGCCCGGCCATCCTCGAACGAGCGACCTGACGGCGAGCATTGGGTTTCGGGACGAAGAGAGACCAATACCATGCCGCAGTGGGCAGGATCATGCTGGTATTACCTGCGTTACATGGATCCCCACAACCAAGATGCCGTGGCGGGATCCGACGCACTCAACTACTGGGGCACTCCCGATATCTATATCGGCGGTGCCGAACACGCCGTGTTGCACTTACTCTATGCTCGATTCTGGCATAAAGTGTTGTTCGACAGTGGCCTACTGCCCGACGACGAACCCTTTCACAAGCTCTTCCATCAAGGGATCATTCTCGGGGAAGACGGGGAAAAGATGTCCAAGAGTCTCGGTAACACGGTGAGTCCGGACACGATCATCGCTTCTCACGGAGCGGATACCCTGCGGCTCTATTTAATGTTTCTGGGGCCTTTGGAAGCGATGAAACCGTGGAATCCTCGCGGCATCGAAGGCGTGCACCGCTTTCTGCAAAAAGTCTGGCGCGGGCTGATCGGCGAGAATGGATCGCTGCACGAACGCGTGATTGATGACTCGACCGCCGAGCCCAAAGAGCTGACTCGAACCCTGCACGAGACTATCAAGAAAGTCACCGAAGACATTGAAGGATTGCGGTTTAATACCGCGATTTCGCAGATGATGATCTTTGCGAACGCTCTGGTGAAGGCTCCCCAAATCTCTCGGGAATCGGCCAGATTATTCGTGCAGCTGCTGGCCCCGTTTGCACCGCACATCGCCGAGGAACTTTGGTCCCGATTGGGGGAGAGCGGACTGGTGCAGTCGGCCACCTGGCCCGAATTCGATGACACTCTCCTGGAAAAGCAGACCCAAAAGATCGTCGTTCAAGTCAACGGCAAGCGGCGGGCCGAAATCGAAACCGACAAAGAGGCCCTGGAAGAGCAGGTTGTGGATATCGCCAAAAACGAGCCTGCAGTTGCCTCCCAAATCGACGGGAAGACGGTGCGACGGGTCATCTACGTGCCAGGCAGGATCTTAAATATTGTGGTTGCATAGGTAGAAATTCTCTCCATCTAGGGTATATACCTTAGTCAAGTTGGATAGCCAGATATTGGGAGACAGGGGGCTAATCCCCTAGCTCTCAGTGTTTGCGAAACCGAGAATACTGGAGAGAATTTCATTATGAAAACCATCGCTATACAAAGGCCATTTCGCCGCGCCGTGAGCTTAATGCTCACCTTTGGTGTCAGCTTAGCGTTCGCCGCCAACAAAAGCCCCACCAGCAAACTTTACATCGCGGACCTCGAAGGCCAGTCCGAGATCGACACGGGGGAGCGGATTGAAGACATCCGGTCGAAGTCAGTCCACAACGCTCAAGGGACCGTGATCGAAACCATGTCGGACTCCAACAACTCCATGGTTTTTTCCAATGGAACCGGCGTATTCTTGGATCCCGAAACCCGCATGGAAGTCCGAAGGTTTGTGCAAGAGCCTTTCTCACCCAATCGAACCGACTTGGAAGTG
>CAKZMS010000023.1 GCA_937128785.1 uncultured Opitutaceae bacterium
TTCGGCGTCGATATCAATTTCGTTTTCGGCTGCCTTGGCCTCGAGCTTGGCGGCTTTCACCGCCTTCATGGCTTCGATGCCTTGTTTGGCGACCTCCAGGTCCGTCTTGGCCTGCACCTAGAGGTGGGCCTGCCCCGAGGAGACTCGCGCCCGCTGCTGACGCATGTCCTCCTCGAAGCGGGCGCGCTTCTGCTCCAACTCAGACTGGACGTCGGCCAACTCGCTCTGATGGCGCAGCTTTTGTTCATCCAATCGATTGAGGATCTCCGCACGACGCGTCTCGTAATCGAGTTTTACTCCTTCGATCTGGGTTTTTTGCTCAGCCGCCTGAATGAACCGGGCCTGCTGTTGTTCGCGGTCGACCGCCTTCAACGCGTAGTCGGACTCCACCTTGGCGTAGGCTTCCTTGAGCTCCTCCTCATCATGATAGGCCGCAATCTTGTCGGCGCGGACCGCGTCCTGCAGTTCCCGCGCCACATCCGCCTCACGGCTGAGGCGCTCGAGCTCGGAAAACTTCTCCTTAAGTTGATCGTAGGCCGGACCGCCAAATTGAGCCAACCGCACCCCTTCGATGGCCAATCCCTGTGCATCCAAAACCGGTCCCAGTTTTTCCAACATGCCGGCCTCAAGTATTTCCCGTTCGGATACGGCGAAGACCACCTTGTCCAAAGCCTGGTCTTTCAGTGCATGCTCGGTCGCGCTTTTGACATCGGCCTGAAAACGCGCGGAAAGGTCCATGGACGTGAAGGCGTCATTGTCACCCATCACAGATGTTACAAATTTCTCCGCATCGGTGACCTTGAACAGCAGGCGCACGCGGGCATCAACGGGCACCAGCCCCTGCAAACGCACGTCCTCCAGCATGAAGTCCACTTCCGCGGCCGCGGTATCCAGCAGGATGGCATGGGCCGAGGCGTTTTTGTTCACGCCGGTGAGCTTGGCGAAGAATCCCTCGCTGGCATGGTAGCCGGGCTCCATAACGCCTTGGAATTTCCCATCCTGATACATCACCGCGACGGTGCCTTCATCAATCAGCAAACCGGAGTGCAAGACCTCGCCCGGAACGCGCATGTCGACGCGGGCCGCAAAATCGCCCGCGGAACGACGCCAGCGGTCGCCGAAGAAGTTTTCCCGGTTTTCCGTTTTCTGCTCCTCCCCGCACTTCCAACAAAACTTGGACTCGGCGCCGACCGACGTGCCACAGCGATGGCAACTGGCCCACTTGTTGGCGGTAGGACATCCACAGCCGCTGCAGTGGGAGGCTTCTTTAGAGACGGATTTGCCACAGTTGGGGCAGCGTTGATTAAAAAATCCCATAGGGAGACGGGGTTGGGTGGTTCTTTAGTTGAAGGAGTGGAGGGCTCTGGCGGGTCGGGTTAATCAGGTCGCGAGTGACGCAAGCTCGATTCCCCCGCCGGCACATCTTTGGTTTTTATCGGGGCGTGTTCCGGCTCGACGCCACGCCTGACCGGCTGGCCACCGGACGGCACGCCAGTGGGGTCTTCCGACACACTGGCGCAACCGGCCGTCAAACCGATGCCCAGCAACAAAACCGCGGGAATGAGGCGTGCGGATTTCATTCGACGAGGATCAAAAAGGGTTCACCACGAATGGCATTCTGGACCCGGGCTTCGTCGGCCGCATCTCGCGGTCCCGTGCCCTGGCGATTGAGCCACTCCTTTTCAACGACGCCGCCCACCGATTCACCCGGTGCGATTCCTCGGAGGAAGTAAGTGCGACGAGAGCCTTCGCGCTCAACGATCAGGCGCACGATGGCGGTGGCTTCCTGCGGAAGATAGAATGCCATCTCGGGCTGACCGTCGCCGATTCTGGCGCTGCCGCGATAGACCTCGAGAACCTCACCCACCTGCAGTCGAATTTGACGGGCATTGGGGTAGGCGCTGGTAATGTCGGATTCATATTCAGCCGCCTGAAAGACATCTTTTTTGTCGCTGTAGGAGACCGACTTGGGGGCGGGCTTAATCTCCTCATCGCCCGACCCCACCGTGGTCGCACGAGGCGCATTAACCGCACCTTGGGTTGATTCGCATCCGGTCCAGAGAAGCGCAGAGGAGCCGAAAAGACCGAGGAGAAGAAGGCGGAAGGATCGAGATCGTTTAATCATAATTAGGATACGGGATTAAAAGCGTGTATT
>CAKZMS010000024.1 GCA_937128785.1 uncultured Opitutaceae bacterium
CTCGAGCGCATCGAGATGGTGCTGAACGAACCGGTGGCGATGACCGATCCCGCCGACCCCAAGCCCTTCCAGCAGGTAAACGGAGACATCATATTCGATCAGGTTTCATTCGCCTACCGTCCGGGTGAGCCGGTGTTGCAGGATATCGAGGTTAACATCCCCGCGGGCACAGTCTGTGCGTTGGTGGGCCCGAGCGGGGCCGGCAAATCCACCTTCGCGAATTTGGTGCCGCGCTTTTACGAGGCGGCCAGCGGGGCGGTGCAGATCGATGATATCGATGTGCGCGATGTGACTTTGGCGGATCTTCGCCAGCAGATTGGCATCGGGTCCCAAGAGTCGGTGTTGTTCGACGAGACGGTTTACAACAACCTCCTCGGCAGTCGGCCCGGCGCGACCAAACAGGAAGTTGAGGCGGCAGCCCAAGCCGCCTACGCCCACGATTTCATTCTGTCACTACCCGACGGATACGAGACGATCGTCGGCGAGCGGGGCGCCTCGCTTTCGGGGGGACAGCGGCAACGTCTGGCCCTCGCTCGCGCCTTCCTGCGCGACGCACCCATTCTCATTCTCGATGAGGCCACCAGTGCCCTGGACAGCGAAAGTGAAGCAGCCATCCAGAAGGCCCTGCGCAAGCTAGTGGTGGGCAAAACCGTGCTGATCATTGCTCACCGCTTCAGCACGATTCGCGATGCTTCCATGATTCTGGTCTTCGACAAAGGGCGGATCGCCGCCCAAGGCACGCATACCGATCTCTTGGCCGGAACCCCCCTCTACCGCACCCTCTACGAACGTCAAAAGTCGGCGAGTCACGCCTAGACCCGTAAACTCAGCTCCCCCTACCCCATGATGCCTTCACTGGTTAACCGCCTGTTGATTCTACTCGGTCTTTTGACCGCCAGCGTATTCGCGGCCGAGCGCCCCAATATCGTCATCATCTACGCGGATGACATGGGCTACGGCGACCTCGCGATTCAGAATCCCGATTCGAAGATCCCCACCCCTCACCTCGACCAACTGGCGCGCGAGGGCATGCGGTTCACCGATGCGCACAGTTCCTCCGGCATCTGTTCGCCCAGCCGTTTCGCCCTCTTGACCGGCACCTACCATTGGCGTCGACAGCACGGCATCGTGCAGTCTTTTGGTCCGCCTTTCTTTAAGGACAGCGACTACACCCTGCCGGAGATGTTGCAGGAACAGGGCTACCGCACGGCTTGCATCGGTAAGTGGCATTTGGGCTGGGACTGGCAGTTCAAGAATCCGCCTTCGGGGCGGGTCGAACAGTGGGGCCGCGTTCGCGAGTTCTACCAACCGGACGACGTAGACTGGAGTGGTCCCATCAAAGGAGGGCCGCTGGACCATGGCTTCGACTACTACTTCGGCGATGGCACGATCAACTTCCCGCCTTACGCCTGGGTCGAAAACGAAACCATTCTCGAAATCCCGACCGCGGTGGTGGATCCGAATGACATTCGCCATGAAACCAAGGAGGGGAATTGGGAGTTCCGCCCCGGGCCAAAGCTGGAAGGCTGGGATCCGTACGAAGTCTTGCCCACGTTGACCAAGCGGGCGGTGGCATGGGTGCATGAACAGGAGGCCGATCAACCGTTCTTTCTGTATTTCCCCCTGCCGTCACCGCATGCGCCCATCATTCCAAACGACGAATTCATCGGCACATCGGAGGCCGGAGGCTACGGCGATTTCATGGTGCAGACGGACTGGGTCGCGGGACAGGTCCTGCAGGCATTGGAAGAAAAAGGACTCAGCGACAACACGCTCGTGATTTTTTCCTCCGACAACGGTCCCGAGGCTTACGCTTGGAAACGGGCCGAGCTCTATGGTCACTTCAGCATGGGAGACCTGCGCGGCCTGAAACGCGATGTTTGGGAGGGCGGCCACAACGTGCCCTTCATCATGAAATGGCCGGGCCGGGTCCCGGCGGGTTCCATTTCCGACGAGGTCATTTCCCAGGTGGACATCATGGCCACCATCGCCGCCATCACCGGGACGGAGCTCCCGGAGGAAGCTGCTCCCGACAGCTATAACTTCCTCCCCGTGGCAGAAGGTGCCTCCCTACTGGTTCCGCTACGCGAGGCCACCGTGCATAACACCTACGAAGCCATCTGGGGTCTGCGCCAAGGCGACTGGCTCTACATCGACGGGCCGACCGGAGGGTCCCGTAAATTGCCGCCGTCCTTTATGGCGCTGCGCGGGTATGAAAACTTCGATACCGACGTGCTCCTCTTCGATTTGGCCACCGACCCCGAGCAACGCCACAACCTGCGCGACAACCACCCGGAACGCGTCGCCGCGATGGCCGCTTTGCTCGGGCAATATCGTGAACAGGGCTACTCCGTTCGCCGCTGATCGGCTACGGTGTCGGCGCGGTGTCGTGGTTCGCCGGAATCGGCGAAGTGAATCCGTCATAATCGGCGGGCTTCACGCCTTTGGCTTCGACGCGCATGCCGAAGGGATTCGGTTTGTAGGGACCGACAAGGTCGACGGAGAGGTCGGCAACGATGGATGATTCGAGGCCGAGGGACCAATAGTCGCCATTGATGCTCATGCGCC
>CAKZMS010000025.1 GCA_937128785.1 uncultured Opitutaceae bacterium
GCGAGGGTTGGTCCTCTGCGAAGTGGAGGTAACGACTGCCCAATCCGATCTGCACTCCGGGCTGCATGGGGGGGTATTGCGCAATCCGATTCAGGCGCTGAGCGAATTGTGCGCTTCATTTCACGGCCCTGACGGGCGCGTCACCATTCCGGGATTCTACGACGACGTGCTGGAGGTGGAGGACTGGGAAAAGGACGAGCTCAAGAAACTCGGGAGCGATACCGATGCCTACCAAAAGTTCCTGGGTATTCCGGAATTCTACACGCCGGAAGGGTTCGATCCATTTGAGTCAATCCGCTTCATGCCGACACTGGAATTCAACGGCATCGGGGGCGGCTATCAGGGAGCAGGTTCCAAGACGGTCATCCCCAGCAAGGCGTTCGTGAAGATCAGCTGCCGGCTGGTGGCCAATCAGGATCCGCAAAAGATTCGACAACAACTCTACCAAACGATCCGGGACCGCATGCCCAAGGATGTTTCTTTTGTCATCCACGATGATCACGACGGCGTGCCTTATGTGGTGGTCCCGCCCGACCGGCCGAATACCCCGCCAGATCAAGGACCAGTATTGGCCGATGCATTTCGCGCGGCCGATAAGGCAATCGCCGATGTCTTCGGTAACGCCCCGCTTTACCTTCGCGAAGGGGGCAGTGTCCCGATCATTGCCGACATCAAGAAAGTGCTGGGGTTGGACTCGGTGATGTTCGGATTATTCCTGCCCGAGGATAACCTTCATGCCCCCAACGAGAGTTTCGATCTTCGCGTGATGGAGCGCGGCATGAAGGTCAGTGAACAGGTGCTGCGGTCTTTGGCTGGAAGATAACCTTGTCCATTCGAATTCGCTCGAGCTCATGAGCGCACAAAAAAGCCGACCCGGATTGGGTCGGCATTTTGCGAAAGAAGTGGGGGGAGGTTAAAGTTTCAGGATAACCAATTCAGCCCGACGATCCTGAGCCATCTGGGCGTCGTCGCCATTTTCCATGGCTTCGAGGTCACCCTTGGAGGAGGTCTCGATGCGGGACGGAGCAACTCCGGCCGTTT
>CAKZMS010000026.1 GCA_937128785.1 uncultured Opitutaceae bacterium
CACCTCTCCCATCTGTGCGTAAAGCGATTGTTTGATCTCCAACCGCTCCGGTGCACTTTCCTGCACGAACTGCGCACCATCAACCGCATGGCCCGCGCTGGTCTCAAAGCGTAAGGCATCGGGTTTCGCCCGCTCGAATAACGGCACGTTGACCTGGTACGGGGCCATCTGGGCGAGACGCTCTTCCGTTTCCTCTTCCTTGCCCATGCTCACCCACACGTCGGTGTAGACCACATCCGCATCAGCCACGGCCTCAGCGGGGTCGGTGGTGAACTCGTAGACATCGTCGTATCCCTCAGCTTTGGCCAGTGCCTTGAATTCGTCCGTGGGCGCAAACTCCTCGGGTCCGGCCAACGCCAACTTCATGCCAAACAGGCCTGCCCCCAGCACCCATGAGTTGGCCATGTTGCAGGCGGTGTCGCCGAGGAAGGCAATCTTGCGACCTTTGAGGGATCCCAACAGGTCCCCATCAGCCCCTACCCAGCGCTCCGCCATGGTGAAAGCATCGGTGTAGATCTGACAGGGGTGGAGAAAGTCGGTGAGAGCATTGATCACCGGAACCGTGCCCGCCGCCGCCAAGCGTTCCACCTCCTCGTGGTCGAAGGTCCGCACAATCAGGCCATGCACAAATCGTGAAAGCACCTTGGCCGTATCTTCGATCGTTTCGCCCCGACCGAGTTGGATGTCGTTGCGGTTGAGGAAGAGCGGATTGCCCCCCAACTCATGGATACCCACCTCAAAGGAGACCCGCGTACGCGTGGAGGACTTGGAAAAGATGAGAGCCCAGGTCTGATTGGCCAATACCGGCGGCGTGTGACGACCGCGTTTAGCCTTTAAATCTCGGGCCAGGGCGAAGACTTCCGCCACTTCGTGGGGCTGCAGGTCGGTCTCTTTGAGGAAGTGTTTCATCGGGAAAAACGATCAGAATAAAAATCTACGGCCCCAGTCAGCCAGAACAAAAGGTTGAGGCCAAATTGTCACATTTGCGACGGCAACGGCTGCCGCGCGATCGCGATGCGTTGCTCCATCAGCTGCACGAGGTCGGGACGATGCGAAGCGAGGTCGCGTTGCTCGAAGGGATCCGCATCCCCATCGTAGAGTCTGCGCGGCTGACCGACTTCGAGATAGGCTTTCCATGGTCCGGCGCGCACGGCTTGGGCGAACACCTGCTGCTCCGGCCCCTTGCAGAACTCCCAGTAAAGAAACGGATGCCGGGCTTGTGCGAGGGCATCTCCCTTGAGCGTGGGGAGCATAGAAAGGCCGTCCACTTCGCGGGGAACCGGCAGTTGCAAGAGTTCGGCGATCGTCGGCACGTAATCCTGAAACGAGCTGATGTGATGGGTCACGGTGCCGGCGGCGACCGTGCCGGGCCACCGCACCAGGAGCGGTGCACGAATGCCGCCTTCATGCATGTCCCGCTTGTGCCCGCGCAGCCCCCCGGATGAATTCCAGAAAACCGGATCGTGTCCGCCTTCGCGATGCGGACCGTTGTCGCTGGTGAACATCACGATGGTATTTTCGTCGATACCGAGCTCGACCAGCAGGTCGAGCAAAGCCCCGACCTGATTGTCCAAGTTTTCCAACATCGCCGCAAAGCCGGCGATGGGGTTCTGCACATCCGGACAGTCCTCCTCCCCTGCTCGATACGTGCCGATCTTATCGTCGAACTGGGGAAACACCTTGCGCCACTTTTCGTGCAACTCAGTCGGGGCGTGCATGGCCGCATGCGGCACGGCGGTGGGAATGTAGCAAAAGAACGGGGTTTCCGACGCCGCGTTGCGCTGCACGAATTGCATCGCTCGATCCATGATCAAGTCATGAAGGTAGCCCTGCTCGGGGTTGGGTTTCTCCACCCCGGTATCCACGTAGGTCGAGGGGTGGTAAGTGTGCGCGATGGTCTGGCTTTTCCAGCCGACAAACTCGTCGAAACCGTGGGTGGTGGGGTTGGGTGCACCCGACAGATGGGTATTGCCGAGCCCCCACTTTCCGTAGGCTCCCGTGGCATACCCGGCCGCCTTGAACATCTCCGGCAAGACGGTGCGCGCGGGATCCAGGGCGGCCCCGATTTCACCCCGGAGATTTCCCCGCAGGTAATTTCGCCCGGAACTGATCCCCATCATCAACACCGCCCGGGAGGGTGAGCAGACCGTGTTACCCGAATAGTGATTGGTGAACTTGAGCCCTTCCGTCGCCAGTCGATCAATATTGGGCGTGCTGAGCTTGGTTTGGCCATAGCTAGAGAGGTCGCCGTAGCCGAGGTCATCCGCCACAATCAGGATCACATTGGGCGGGGCTTCTGCTGGCAGCAAGGAAGCGCCCGTCAGCAAAATCGTAACAAAATAACAAATACGTCGCATGGCCAAAGGGAGAAGGGGCAATCATCCAACCGGAAATCGGTGGAGAAACTACAGATCTTGGCGGTCTGGTCGAGTCGAGGCAACGACTACCCGCGGGCCGCCAACACCCGACGGAAAACATCCACCGACCGCTGCAGTTCCGCTGCCGTCGCATTCAGCGGCGGCAGCAAGCGGACGACGTTCCCGCCCGCCGGAGGAGCCAGCAGGCCTTGATCGCGCAGCGCCGCAACCCAGCCCAAAGCATCTTCCGTCATTTCCAGGCCGATCATAAATCCGGCGCCTTTCAGGCGTTTAAGATGCTGAGGAAACTCATCGATCATCGCCTGCAGTGCAGCATGCCAAGCGGGCGCAAGCCGGGTCACATTGCCCAAGAGATCCTCCCGCTCGATGACATCAAGCACGGCGAGGGCTGCCGCACACGCCAACGGGGTGCCACCGAAGGTCGACCCATGCGTCCCCGGCGTGAACAAATCGGCCGACGTCTCGCTGATCCAAATCGCTCCCATCGGGTAGCCACCGCCCAACCCTTTGGCCATGCCAATGGCATCCGGACGCACGTCGGCATGCTCAAACGCATAGAACGCGCCGGTGCGGCCGATACCGCACTGCACTTCGTCCAGCATGAGCAGCACATTGTGCTCCGTGCAGAGTTTACGCAGTCCGCGCAGAAATTCCGGCGTCGCGGGATTGATGCCGCCCTCCCCTTGGATGGTTTCCAAAAAGATTGCCGCCGTATCTTCGTCGATCAGGTCGGCAAAACTCTGCAGGTCATTCAAGCGGCCAAACGAAAACCCGGCGAGCAAGGGGCGAAAACCGCCTTGGATTTTCTCCTGCGGCGTCGCACTCATCCCGCCGAAGGTGCGCCCGTGGAAGGCGTTCTCGGCACCGATCACTTTGATGCACTGCCCCTCCACGCCGCCACTTTTGCGCACGCCGTGAAGCCGCGCGAGTTTGAGCAGGCCTTCGTTGGCCTCCGCTCCACTGTTGCAGAAAAACACCCGGCCGGGTCCGGCCCGTTGCACCAGCCGGCGAGCCAATTCACCCTGCTGGGGATTGCGGAAAAGGTTACTGGCGTGAATCAACTCGCCCGCTTGCCGCTGCACGGCCTGCACCCAGTGCGGATGACAATGCCCCAACGCGCTGACCGCGATGCCCGACGTAAAATCGAGGTAGGTCTTGCCCTCGTCATCCCACACTTCACTGCCCAGACCGCGCACCAACGTGATCGGCGCCCGGCCGTAGTTGTTGAGCACATGGGCGTCGTAGAGATCGGCGGTGGGTTGGCGGGTGATTTCAGCACTCATGGTGGAATTTTTGATTTAGGGCATCAGGAATCTCGATTGTTCGATCAAGTCCTCTTCCGATCTAACGGCTCAACGCTCCGTCACCGCGAATCGAAATTCGAGAATCCAAAACCGAAAATCCGTCAGCCGTGCACAATTTCGGTGCCGATGCCACGATCCGTAAAAATCTCGAGCAAGAGGGAGTGGGGCAAACGCCCGTCGATGAAGTGAACCCGATGCACGCCGTCCTGCAACGCTTTCATCCCTCCGCCCACCTTGGGTCGCATGCCCTTTCCGATGACTCCGGAATCCTTGAGACCTTCGACTTGGGAAATCTTCAGCGTCGAGATGAGCGACTCGGGATCGTCGGGATCCCGGAGCAAGCCGGGCACGTCGCTCATGTAGACCAAACGGCGCGCCCTGAGCGCACTGGCCACCTTGCCGGCGGCCATGTCGGCATTGACGTTGTAGGGGTTGCCGTCGCGATCCAGGGCGACCGGGGAGATGACGGGAATCAGCCCGTCGGCGATCGCCTTTTTGATCAGCTTCACTTTGACCTCGGTCACTTCGCCGACAAAGCCCAGATCGACCGGATTACCCCCGTCATCGGTCTCCATTTTCCGGCACAACAATACCTCATCACCCGGTAGACCCTTGGGCGTCCCCCGCGCTTCGGTGATTGCCGTGCACACGTCGGGATTGACCACGTGGTTCAGGGTCTGTCGGACAATCTTCACGGTGTCGGCATCGGTCACGCGCATGCCGTTGATGAATTTGGCCTGGAGGCCGGACTCCGCCATGGCTCGGGTAATGGCCTTCCCGCCTCCGTGCACGACGACCGTGTTGATGCCACAGGCGGCGAAGAAAGCGATATCGTAGGCCACGCGACTGCGGACCGTCGGGTCCGGATCATCCATGAAGCTGCCGCCATATTTGACGACAAACGTGGAACCGCGAAACCGCTGAATGTAAGGTAGGGCTTCGAGGAGCACCTTCGCCTTGGCGGTAATTTCATCCATATTCATCAGGAAACAGAGACGCCCGCCCGCCATGCAGTGACGGAAAATTGAGACAGGTTAAAGGGGGTTGGTGGCAGCTTGGTGGTCATAAAGACGCGAAGGACAGAGCGGTTATGCGGCCTCGGGCGGGAGTTTCCATGCTAAATTGTGCAACGACCCGTTTAAGAAAGCGCTTCACTCCCCGCCCGACCCGGACCAGACATCCCTTGTGGCGAGCACCGAACTCACTTTCCAAACGACCGCGGAACATCGCGCTTGGCTGAAGACCCAGGAGACTCTGCCCCGCGGGTTCAGTGTCGGCACCGCCAGTTTTGATTTCATCCCGGCGGAGGCTCCCAAACCAGCGACCATGACCCTGTCGTTGATCAAGCTGGACCAACCCTCCCCCGATTTTGGGGCCGTTTTCACGCGCAATGCGTTTCCCGGCGCCCCTGTGATCATCGGACGGCAACGTCTCGATGAGGAGAGCCTGGGCGCCCTGGTGATCAACAACAAGATCTCCAACGTCTGTGCCCCCGGCGGCGTCGAGACCGCTGAAAAAATCTGCGCCTCCGTGGCCGCCGCCACCGGACTCAAAGCAGAGCAAGTGTTGCCCAGTTCTACGGGCGTCATCGGTTGGCAGCTCCCGGTGACCGAGATTCAGGCCGTGATCCCGACTGCCACCGCCCAATTGCAAAGCGAGTCGATATTGCCGGCGGCGGAAGGCATCATGACTACCGATCTGTATCCCAAATTGAGGTCGGTCGAAATCGGAGATGGACGCATCGTTGGTATCGCCAAAGGGGCCGGCATGGTCGAACCCAACATGGCCACCATGCTGGTGTTTATCCTAACCGACATCGCCATGCCTCGCGACGTGCTCCGAGCCCAGTTGAAAGCGGCGGTGGATGTATCTTTCAACCGCATCAGCATCGACACCGATACCAGCACATCGGACACCGTCGCGGTGGTTTCCAGTGGTTTGGTCCAAGATGTGGCTCCCGACAACTTCGCGGCCGGTCTCCGTCAAATCTGTCGTGACCTCGCGGAAGATGTGGTGCGCAACGGCGAAGGCGTCCGTCATGTTCTCCGCGTCAAAGTCAGCAGCGCTCCCGATGCCGTCTTCGCAACCGCATTGGGGCGCGCGGTGGTGAACGCTCCGCTCTTCAAGTGTGCCGTGGCTGGCAATGACCCGAACGTCGGCCGTCTGGTACAGGCCATCGGTCGCCATCTGGGCAACCTCGACGACCCCACCGATACTTCCCGCATGCGGCTCACCCTCGGCGGCATCGAAATTTTCGCCGATGGTGTATTCCAGCTCAACCCAGAGAAGGAGCGGGCTCTGGAAGCCCACCTCACCCAAGCCGAGCTCTACCAAAGTGCGCCGACCGCGGAGGGCGCCTATCATCCCCCGGTCGACTACCCTCCTCACGAGAGGTGCGTGGAAATCGGCATCGATCTAGGCATCGGTGGTGCGAAATCAACCGTCCTTGGCGCAGATTTGACGCACGAATACGTGACCGAAAACGCCGATTACCGCAGTTAGTCGCTTTGACCGCGTGATCCCGAACGTCCGCCAGCCTTCCCCCACGGACCCGACCACAAAAAAGCCGCTCCACGAAGGAGCGGCTGAAAGGATAAAGATCTCGTGATGAGATTTAGCGCTTGGAGAACTGGAAGCGCTTACGGGCACCCGGTTGACCAGCCTTCTTACGCTCTTTCTGGCGGGGATCACGCTTGAGGTGACCGGCCTTCTTCAGCGGAGGGCGGAGTTCGGCGTCCATCTTCTCCAGAGCACGAGCCACCCCGTGCGCAACCGCGCCAGCCTGACCGGCAGGACCGCCACCGTGGACGTTGGCGACCACGTCGATTTCGTCCTTCTTCTCTACCGTGAGCAGAGGAGCATAGGCCGCTTTGGCGAAGTTCTCGTGACTAAAGTAGGTATCAAAATCGCGGTTGTTCGCGATGAACTTACCGGATCCGGGGGTGATGCGCACGCGAGCCGTGGCGGTCTTGCGACGGCCGGTTGCGGCGAATACATTGGTGGTTTCAGCACTCATGGAGAATTAATCAGAGCGGGAGCTCGGTCGGGTTTTGGGCCGCGTGGGTGTGCTCCGGGCCGGCGAAAACGCGCAGCTTCTTGAGCATCTGACGGGCCAGACGGTTTTTCGGCAGCATGCCTTTGACGGCGTGCTCGATGATGAACTGGGGATTGCGCGTGCGTTGCTCGGTGATGGAGCGGTAGCTCTCACCGCCGACGTAACCCGAAAAGAACATATATTTCTTCTGCTCTTCTTTTTTGCCGGTCACGACGACCTTTTCGGCGTTAACAACGATGACATAGTCACCCGTGTCGACATGCGGCGTGTAAGTGGTCTTGTGGCGACCGCGCAATACGTTGGCGATCTTCACCGCCAGGCAGCCAAGCACCTGTCCCTCGGCATCGACAAT
>CAKZMS010000027.1 GCA_937128785.1 uncultured Opitutaceae bacterium
ATTCACCCTTCCCAGAACCGCCAGCATTTTTGCACAAAATGTTCACCTATGCGTGGTGCTTCAGGAGGAGATAAGCGTCTTCAACAAGTCGCCCGCTTTCCGAGATAAGTGCTTGAAATACCCTGCTCAGTCGGGACGCTTTCGCATTCCTCGTGCCTACTTTCCGCGAGCCGATTTAAGTTCACATGCGTTCCTCCGTCCTTACCGAACAGCCGCGTCGCCGATTTTGGCAGATGTTGCTTGTCGCCCTCATCCCTTTGCTGAGCGGCGGCTGGCTCAGCGGTCCTCAATCCACCTTCGATACCAAAGGCCCCGTTGCTGAGACCCAGCTCGAGGTGTTTTACGTCACCCTCTGGGTTACGATGATCATCTTCGCGATCGTTGGCTCCGTGCTGGCTTACACGACCTGGAAGTTCAAAGCGCGCAATGCCGCCGATGAGCACGCCGAGCCGCCGCCTCAGGGCCACGGCAACCCGCTGGTGGAGCTCAGCCTGATCGTCGCTTCGATCCTCGCCCTCGTCGTCATCGCGGTGCCCACGCTGAAAGCAATCTGGTATACCTACGACGTGCCTGAGGACCAAATGGATATGGCCTATGAGGTGAACGCCATCGGCTACCAGTGGTGGTTCAAATTCGAATACCCCACGGAGATGACCCCTCAGCCCTTCGGCGGCGAGGCCCCCCTCGTGAGTGCCAACGAACTGGTGATCCCCGCCGGGCGCCCCGTTCGCGTCAACCTGCGCACCGTGGACGTCATCCACTCCTTCTGGGTCCCCAAGCTCGCCGGCAAGGTCGACATGATCCCGAACCGCGGCAACCACCTCTGGCTCCAAGCCGACGAGCCCGGATACTTCTGGGGACAGTGCGCGGAATTCTGTGGTGAGTCTCACGCCGTCATGCGCTTCCGCGTGATCGCCCTCGCCGAAGACGACTTCGCGAACTGGCTGGAGAACCAAAAACTGCCAGCCCGCACCGTCGAAGCCGCCGAAGACGCGGAAATCCTCGCGGCCATGCCCGACTACGGCACATTTGAGGTCAACCAGGCCGGCTGGTCGGAAGAGTTTGATGCCGATCCCATGGGTAACTGGGAAGCCTGGCAGGAAATTCCCGCCGAGGGCGAAGAGGATCCCGCCCTGATCGCCGCCGGACGTCGCGCATTTGTCGAAAACCGCTGCGCGGGCTGCCACATGGTTCGCGGCCACGAAGGCATGGGCAACATCGGCCCGGACCTCACCCGCATCGGCTCCCGCACGACGGTCGCCGCCGGTCTCCTCGAGAATACGCCGGAGAATCTTTACCGCTGGATCACCGAACCCGATCGCGTGAAGCCGGGCAATTACATGTATCACTCCCGGATCGTGACGCCCAAGGGCATGGTCACGATGCCGGGCTACACCACCCGCGATCCCGCCACGGGCGAACGGGCACCCTCCCCCGGTGACATTGAAGTCACCCCGGAAGAGGGGCACGCCCTCGTCGCTTACCTCAAGAGCTTAAAATAAGTCACCCATGGACCAATCCATTCCCAAAAACGAATTCATCGGGCACGAAGAGGGGCACGCGACGGAGACCAAGCGCTCTTGGCTCTTTACTCGCCCGGATCACAAGACCGGCATCGTCAGCTGGTTGACAACCGTCGACCACAAGCGCATCGGCTTTCTCTACGGTATCAGCGCCCTGTTCTTCTTCTTGGTGGGCGGCGTCGAGGCCCTGATGATTCGGATGCAGTTGGCCGTGCCCAACAACGACTTCATCTCCGCGCAGACCTACAACGAGATGTTCACGATGCACGCGACGACGATGATCTTCCTCGCCGTCATGCCGCTCTCGGCCGCGTTCTTCAATTACATCATGCCGCTCCAGATTGGCGCGCGCGACGTGGCATTCCCGCGTCTCAACGGCTTCGCCTTCTGGGTGTTCCTGGCCGGTGCGGTCATCCTCAATATTGGATTCTTCGCCAAATCCGGCCTGCCCGACGTGGGTTGGTTCGGCTACGCCCCGCTCACCGCGACCGCCTTTTCGAGTGAATTTGCCGGGGACATGTCGACGGACATGTGGGTCATGGGGCTGCAGTTGCTCGGTGTCTCCTCCGTGGTCGGCTCACTGAACTTCATCGTTACGATCATCAACATGCGCGCGCCCGGGCTCACCATGATGCGTTTGCCGGTGTTCACGTGGATGACCCTTTTCACCGCCTTCCTCATCATCCTCTCCTTCCCCGCGATCACCATCGCGCTGGTCGAGGTCATGATGGACCGCAATTTCGGCACGCACTTCTTTGAAGTTTCGGGCGGCGGTCTCCCCATCCTTTGGCAGCACTTGTTCTGGGTGTTTGGTCACCCGGAGGTTTACATCCTCATCCTCCCGGCCATGGGTATCATCTCCGAGATTCTGCCCACCTTCTCCCGTAAGCCTCTGTTCGGCTACCCGATCGTGGTCTTCTCCGGCGCGGTCATCGGTCTGCTCGGATTCGGCGTGTGGTCTCACCACATGTTCACCACGGGAATGGGCACCGTCGCTACGGCCGCCTTCACCCTCGCCACCATGGCGATCGCGGTGCCCACCGGCGTTAAAATCTTCAACTGGATTGGCACGCTCTGGCAGGGCCATCTCATGATGCGGACGCCGATGATGTTCGCCCTCGGTTTTGTCTGGATGTTCATGATGGGCGGTTTCTCCGGCATCATGCACTCGGCGGCCCCAGCCGACGCCCAACAGCAGGACAGCTATTTCGTCGTGGCCCACTTCCACTACGTGCTCATCGGTGGATCGATCTTCGCGCTCCTCGCTGGTATCCACTACTGGTTCCCGCTGATGTTTGGCCGCATCGTATCTGAATTCTGGGGCAAGCTCTCCTTCTGGGTGATCTTTATCGGATTCAACGTGACGTTCTTCCCGCTTCACTTCGTGGGTCTGAACGGCATGCCCCGCCGTACCTTCACCTACGATGACAACATGGGTTGGAGCTCGATCAATCTGCTCTCCACCATCGGTGCGTTCATCCTCGGTATCGGCATCGCCGTCTACTTCGGTGTGATGATCTACACCTACTACAAAGGAGCGAAGACCAAGCGGGATCCCTGGGATGGCCGCACGCTGGAATGGTCGATTCCCAATCCTCCGCCCCATCACAACTTCGATGTGACCCCGCAGGTGCATGCCCGGGACGCCTACTGGTATGAAAAACACCATAAGGCTGAGATCGAAGCCGAGAAGGCGAAGCAGGCAGCGGATGATGAGGCCCATGGTGGCATCCACATGCCCAGCAATTCCTGGTTCCCCATCATCACGGCCGCGGGGATGCTCCTCGGTGCCATCTTCTTCTGTAACCACAACTTCACGGGAGCCATTGTGGGAGGTGTCATCACCTTCTTCGGCGCTTGGATGTGGGCGGTCGAAGGTCCGGGCGGTTATCACCTGCACCCTACCAAAGCAGGTGACGGCGATGCCGACGCGAAGCACTGATACTAAAACCCTCTTCCCTACAGGTATACGTAATGAGTTCCCACGCCGCCGCTGCCGGCCATATTGACCACCACCACGACGCGACCACGACGACCGGTATTCCGCACAAGAAGCTCTTCATGTGGGCTTTCTTGGCTTCGGACTGCATGTTCTTCGGTTCGCTGATCGCCACCCACCTGATCTACCGGCTCCACCCTCCGGTAGGCACCCCGGATCCTCGCGATATCTTCGCGATCGAACTGACATCCGGATCCACGTTCATTTTGCTCATGTCCTCGCTGCTCATGGCGTTGGCCGTGAACGCTTGCCAACAGGGCAACGTGGCCACGACCCGCAAGATGCTCCTGGGCACCATCGTCTTCGGTTTGGTGTTTCTGGGCATTCAGGTCTATGAGTTCCTTCACTTCATCCACGCCTACGGTCTGACGCTCTCCAGCAGCGTTTTCGGCTCCACCTTCTACACGCTGACCGGCACCCACGGTGTCCACGTGGCGATCGGTGTCCTCTGGCTGATTCTGATGTATGTCCGGTCCTTCAAACCGGCGGATGAATCGGACGGCCAAGGTTGGATCCTCCGGGGATTTTTCCACTTCCTGAACTTTGCCGCCATGGTAGTGCTCAGCATCTACACGCTGCTGGCCTTGGTTCACGGTTACGAGGAAGGCCACGGACTCGCTTACTTCTTCAGCAACCACTTCATCGCCTTCTTCGGATGTATCGCCCTCCTCGGCGGACTCATCTGGTTTGCGAAGGCGCGGGGACCCGTCGAATTTGGCGAAGCCAACGCCATCGACGTGGAGTCGATGGGCCTCTACTGGCACTTTGTTGACATCGTCTGGATCGTGATCTTCCCGGTTGTTTACCTTCTCGAATACATCGTCCTGCCATGAGTGATTCTGCTTCTGTCGCCTCCGCTGAGGCCCACGCCCACGAGGGTAAATTCCACGTATTTGTCCAACTGGCGATGATCCTTGCGGTCATCACCGGCCTGGAGCTGCTGGTGATCTACATGCCTTTGGCCAACTGGCTCATCATCACTTTGTTGATGGCCATGTCCGCGGTTAAGTTCATTGCCGTTATCTGGATCTTCATGCATCTCAAGTGGGATAAGCGATTTCTCACGGTGCTGTTTGTGATCGGAATGATCATCGGTGGAGGCACCCTGTGGGCCCTGCTTCTGTTGCACGGCGCCAAGGACTCTGCTCCCGTCGGTCCCGCTTACGAAGAATTGGGCTAGAGGAATCTGCCCCCTCCCAGTTGACGAGGCGACCAAACGGTCGCCTTTTTTGGGTCCCGGATCCGCGCCCTATCAATCACTGTCCATGTCTCTAATCGATCTTCGCCACTGGCATAATGAACCCTACCTCATCGGTGGGCTCCTGCTGCTGGCGTGGGGTTACGCCCTCGCGGTGGGGCCATTTCGGCAGCGGTTGGGACTGCTCGAACCGGTCTCCCGGTTGCGGCAAACCAGTTACTACGGCTCCCTGATTTTGTTCTACCTGGCGGTGGGTTCACCCTTCGACCAGTTGGGCGAACGCTTCCTGTTCTCGGCCCACATGGCTCAACACGTGATCCTGATCTATCCCTGCGCCGTAATGTGGCTGCTGGGCTGGCCCGCGCCTCTGCTCGACGGCCTGATCCAACGCATGGGCCGCTCCCATTTTTTCGGGTGGTTCCTCACGCGCCCCTTGGTGGCGGGAACGCTCTACGTGATGGTGCACAGTATTTGGCACATTCCCGCACTCTCCGACCTGGCGCTGCAGGATCGATTTGTGCACGTCATGGAGCACCTCAGTTTCTTTGCCACCGCCATCTTGTTTTGGTGGCCCGTGGTGACCCGCTCCACGCGCTGGCCGCCCCTCCGCCTACCGGCTCAGATGATCTACCTTTTCGCCGTCGCCGTGGCGTTTACGCCGCTGTTCGCCTTCATCTCCTTCTCCAGCGAAGTGATTTATCCCACGTATGAATTTGCTCCCCGCCTGATTGAGGGATTCAGCCCCATGGATGACCAACTGCTGGCCGGGGCGATCATGAAACTCGGTAACGTCGTGGTGACCGTGGCCGGATTTACCATCATTTTCCTGCTCTGGTATCGCCAAAGCGAGCGGGCCCACGGGGTCTAAAATTAAGCTGGGAGGCCGTCGGGGCGGCACTAGGGTGGCGGGGCACCTAACCATGAATTGGGAGATCATATTCGTTTTCGTCCTGCTGATCCTCACGCTGGGCAGCTTTGTGTGGGAAAAGGTCCCGCCCGACGTCACCGCCGTCGGTCTATTCGCCATCCTGCTCCTGACAGGACTGCTCCCCCACGACAACGCCTTCGCGGTGTTTTCCAACCCCGCTCCCGTAACGGTGGGGGCCATGTTTATCCTAAGCGCAGCGCTGGTTAAATGCGGGGTGGTCGACCGCATATCGGGTTTTGTGGAGCGGGCGAGCAGTCTGCCCTATCCGATTGTGATCCTCATCATGGTGGCGCTGGTCGCCACCTTGTCGGCTTTCGTCAACAACACCCCCGTAGTCGTAGTGTTCTTGCCGGTGATTCTCGGCCTGGCACGGAAGATGAAACTCGCGCCCTCCAAACTGCTGATCCCCCTGTCCTATGCCGCGGTGCTGGGCGGCACGTGTACCCTGGTGGGCACCAGCACCAACCTGATCGTCAACGGCATCGCCGTAGCCAACGGCCAACCGACCGTGCGCCTGTTCGAATTGGCCCAACTCGGCGTGCCCGTCGCCATCATCGGGGGCATCTATCTGGCGATCGTGGGCAAAAAGGTTCTGCCCGTGCGGGAGATGCTCACCGATATCCTCACCGAGGAAGAGCGGCGCGAATACCTCACCGAAGCCTTCGTGCAACCGGACTCGGCGATGATCGGAAAAACCTTGAGTGATTCTGGCCTCAAACGCTCCCGCGGCGTGCAGGTACTGGAAATCGTCCGCCATGGCGTCGCCATCCCCATCGATCCAAAGGAAACGACCCTCGAGTCCGGGGATCGACTGTTTCTTTCCTGCCGCCCCAAGGGTATCGCGGCCGCCCGCAGTGTGGAAGGCTTGGATTTGGTATCCGATCTGGAGCTCGGCCTCGAACAAATCGCCGCCCACGAGGGGTCTCTGGTAGAAGCCGTGGTGCTGCCCCAATCCGATTTGGTCGGGCGCACGGTCCGGGGCGTGAACTTCCGCCAACGTTTCCGGATGGTCGCGGTCGCCCTGCACCGGAAAGGACAAAACGTGCGGGAGGCCATCGAAACCCTGCCCATCGAGCCGGGTGACGTGCTGCTGATGATGGGCACCGACGAAGCGATCAACGCCCTGCGCGGCAGCGACGATCTCGTGCTCTTCGATCGCGCCCGCACCCCCGCAAAATCTCCCACCGCCAAAATCGCTCTCGTGCTGGGCGTCATTGCCAGCGTGATCGGCTGCGCGGCCCTCGGGATTCTGCCCATCGAAATCGCCGCGGTCACCGGGGTGGTGGTATTACTGGTCTCTGGCGTGCTGACCTCCAAGGAGGCCTACGGTTCAGTGGAGTGGAATCTGATCTTCCTCATCTTCGGCATGTTGGCCATGGGCATGGCCCTTGAATCGACGGGGGCAGCAAGTCTCTTGGCGACCGGATTGGTGGAGGCGATCAATGCCATCGGGGCCAGTGAACATCGGGCGATCCTCGCCCTCGCCATCATCTATCTGACCACGATGGTGCTGACCGAGATTCTCTCCAACACCGCGATCGCCGCCTTGATGGCCCCGATCGCCCTGCAAGTGGCCGCCGAGATGGGAGTCGATCCGCGTCCGTTCGTGGTGGGAGTGATGTTCGCCGCCTCCGCCGCCTTCTCCACGCCTATTGGCTACCAAACCAACACCTATGTCTACGGCGTCGGGGGCTATCGCTTCACGGACTTCTTCAAGATCGGGTTTCCGCTCAATATGCTCTGCTTCACGGTGGCGGTGATTTACGTGCCCAGGATCTGGCCGTTCTAGGAGCCCACTTCTTTCTCCCCATTCGTTCTCTTTCGTCAGACAGCCTCATTTGTGCCGTCTGGGGGGACCGAGACAAATAAAGACCAATCAGGAATAAGGACCGAATGCCTCCCCCCCCCCCTCAGGCCAGCGGCTCCCACTGATCGAACATCGCCGCTTGGCCAACCACCCGGTCCTGCGCGTCGATCACGTTCCATACGATGGCTTGCTCGATCAGAAAACGACGGCCTTGGGCCGATATCCGCACGCCCCGGTAGTCATCGATGAATCCGCGTTGGCGAACCGCCTGCATCAATCTCTCCCGCTCCGCCTGCTCCAGTGGCTCCACCGCCACCACCGCCGTCATTGCCACCACCGTTACCATCGCCGTTTCCGTTACCACCACCATTGCCACCGCCGTTTCCTTTTCCACCGCCTTTGCCATCTTTTGCATAAGCCATATCAGGAAATGCAATCGCGCCAACAATTGCGGTGGAGCCCAACATTGCGATTGCGAGTGCAGAGGCTTTCAGCAAGCCGGTCATATTGGTTTTCATAGCGTTCCTCGTAAATCGAAGGCGTTTCTCAGTGGTCCGATATAGATTTC
>CAKZMS010000028.1 GCA_937128785.1 uncultured Opitutaceae bacterium
GGACCCGGTTGTGGACATAGCCGGTGTGCCACAGTTCCCGCATCCCCGCGTCAACGAACGGATAGCCCGTCAGCCCCTTTTGCCAGGCCGTCAGATCCGCCGGATCATCGCGCTTGCCCACGACATGTTGGACCATCCCGTGGACATGCTGGAGGGCGTGCCTGAAACCGTTTCGGCCCTCGCCGGTGACTACCATCTGCTGGTCATCACCAAGGGCGACCTGCGCGACCAGTCCCGCAAATACCGCCTTTCCGAGCTCGATCCCCACTTCGCCGAATTGGAGGTCGTCACGGAGAAGGATCCCGCAACCTATGATCGCATCCTCAAACGCCACCGCATCGATCCAGATGAGTTCCTGATGGTGGGCAACTCGATCAAGAGCGACATCCTGCCGGTGCTCGATATTGGGGCGCACGCCGCCCATGTACCTTATCCGCACACGTGGGTGCTCGATGAAGCCGACCGCGAACCCGCCGGACCGCGGTTTCATGCACTTAACGGTATTGCCGACCTTCCCGACCTTCTGCGACGGTTGGCTGGATGACGTCTCCTCGTCTCCGTCACTTCACCCGCCTTCCAGCCTGATCCTAGTCCGTGCCTCCGCTAAAAGTTCTTTTCGTCTCCCCTGAAGTAGATCCGTTTGTCAAAGTCGGCGGACTCGCCGATATGGTGGGATCATTGCCCAAAGTGCTCGCCGAGCGCGGGCACGATGTGCGGGTGGTTTGCCCGGCCTACGGCAGCATCAAAATCGACGAGGACTTCGTCGCCCGCGATGAACCTCTCGGTGTCGACGTCGGCGTGGCGGCCCACTGGGGCAAGACCTGGCAGACGCACCTGCCCGATTCGAAAGTGCCCCTGTATTGTCTGGAGCACGCGCAGTTTTTTGACCGCCCCGAGGTCTACGCCGGACCGTGGGGCGACCATCCCGACAACGATCTCCGGTTCACCTTCCTCTGCCGCGGGGCCCTCACCCTTTGCCAGCAGCTGGGTTGGATTCCGGATGTGGTGCACTGCCACGATTGGACCACCGGTTTTATTCCGCTGATGCTGAACACCACGCTACGCGACACCCCGATCGGCCGCGCCGCCACCGTATTCACCATCCACAATCTTGAGCACCAAGGCTACTGCGACCAGCGCGCACTGGATTTCGCCCGCATTCCGGTCGCGGAGTTCCGACCCGACAGCACCGAGTCCCACGGCAAGGTGAACATGATGAAGGCGGGGCTCTATCACTCGACCAAGATCACCACGGTGAGCCCCACCTACGCCGAAGAAATCAAGGCACCGGCGGGCGGCTTCGGACTCGACAGCGTCCTGCGTTTTCGCGCGGCGGATCTGGTGGGCATCGTAAACGGCATCGACACTTCCATCTGGAATCCTGCCATCGATTCCAAGATCCCCGCGACCTACACGGCGGCCGACCTCACAGGCAAGGCAGCCTGCAAGGCCGCCCTCCAAAAACAACTCGGTCTCGCCGTCGATGAGAACGTGGCGTTGTTCGGCGTGGTGTCGCGATTCGCCACGCAAAAGGGCCTCGATCTGCTCGCCCAATGTCTGCCCAGCGTACTCGAAGGCATGCACGTGCAGTTTGCCGTGCTCGGCAGCGGCGACGGCGCGCTCGAAGCGATGTTCCGCAATACCGCGGCCCGATTCCCGCAGAAACTCGGACTGCATGTCGGGTTCAACGCTCAACTCGCCAAACTCATTCAGGCGGGCTCCGACTTCTTCGCCATGCCCAGCCGCGCCGAGCCCTGCGGCCTCACGCAGCTCTACGCCATGCGCTACGGCACCCCGCCCCTCGTGCGGGCAACCGGCGGCTTGATCGACACCGTCGACCAATACGAAGACACCAGCCCCGCGACCGGCACCGGCTTCAAATTCGAAGATGCCACCGCGCTCGCTCTGGCCAATACCATCGGGTGGGCCTGTGCGACCTACTACGATCGCCCCGACGATTACCGCCAGCTCCAGCAAAACGGCATGGCCCAGGACTTCAGCTGGGGCGCATCCGCCGACGGTTATCTCGACGTCTACCGCTGGGCCATCAAAGCGCGCCGCGGCGAGTAACGTCGGACGGACGGAGTCACCGGTAAGGCTGGTTGAGCGCGACCGGCTGCTTGGCCTTGGCTTTGGCGCGGAGGCGAAGATTCAACATCTCAACCATGAAGGCAAAAGCCATGGCGAAGTAGATGTAACCTTTCGGGATGTGCTGGTGGAATCCTTCCGCGACCAACATCACGCCGATGAGGATGAGAAAACTCAGGGCCAGCATTTTGAGCGTGGGGTGCCGGTTGACGAAATCGCTGATCGATTTCGCCGACCATAGCATGATGCCCATCGCGATCACCACGGCGGCCACCATCACGGCAAGATAATCAGCCATGCCGACCGCGGTGATCACCGAGTCGAGCGAGAATACGACGTCCAGAATCAGAATCTGGATCACCACGCTTTGAAACGTCGCGGTTTTCATGCCGCTGGTCGCGTGGCCATCTTCGCCTTCAAGTTTTTCGTGAATTTCGAAGACGCTCTTACCAATTAAAAATAGTCCGCCAAACAGTATGATCAGGTCCTTGCCCGACATGGCGTGATCGACGATCGGGAGGGTAAACAGCGGCGCCGTAAGCTTCATCAGCCAGGAGATGCTCATGAGCAGCAGAATCCGCATGACCATCGCGAGGATCAGGCCGACCTTGCGCGCCTTATCCTGCTGATCGGGGGGCAGCTTACCCGCCAGGATCGAAATGAAGATGATGTTATCGATGCCGAGCACGACCTCCAGGGCCGTCAAAGTCAGCAGGGAGATCCAGATCTGCGGGTCGGCCATCCATTCCATGGTGGGTCAGCCAGAGCCAAGCAGCCCCCCGCGTCAATCGATCCAAGCGAGACCCAATCGCAGCCACAACGGAATCGCGATCAGACTCACCGCCGTCGTGCCCACCACGACCTGCACCGCCGTCAGCGGCTGTCCGCCGTAGTGCCGGGCGATGAGGATCGGGATGATTCCCGCGGGCATCGCGGCCTCGACCAGCATGACGCGCTTCAGTTCAAGACTGATCGGCAGCACTTTCGCCAGCGCCAAAAATACCGCGGGGAACAACACCAACCGCAATGCACACGCCGCCGGCGTTACCCGGGCCGAGAGCAACTGTGAGGGTTTACGCAGGGTCTCCGACAAGGCCGATCCGATCGCAATCAAGCCCACCGGGATCGCGCAGGCCGCGGCCATTCCGATCGTCGTATCCACCGCCTCCGGCATCACCGCATCAAGATCGAGCAGGTTGCCGATTCCGGCGGCGACCAGTCCGATAACCGGCCCACTGATCAGCCGCCGCCAGCCATCCCGCAGAGAGAGGCCCGACAATACCAACACCCCGACGGTCCAGATCGCGACTTCACAGCCGACGTTGTGCACCAACAGAACGCCGATGCTTTCGGGACCAAACAACGACTCCATCAACGGAATCGGAATGTAGCCAAAGTTAAAAATGCCGACCGCAAACGCGAACGTGCGCAGGCCCTTGCCTTTGGAAAACCCGAGGAACCGGCCGATCCACCACGCCGCGAGAATGCCACCGGCCATCGTGCCATACCCCACCAGCGGCGGCCAAAATACATTCCGGGGATCAGCCAAGGCGGCATTGCCCAACACGTTTTTGAAGATCAACGCCGGATAGAGCACGTTGACCACCAACTTCAGCAGACTGCTGTCCGCTTCGGCCGACAGCCACCCCAATGCCCGCGCCAATGACCCCAGCGCGATCAATGCAAAGACCGGAGCAATGAGCCCGAGGAGTTCGAAATAAGTTGGCACCGCCCCCACGCCAAGGACGCGGGCGTGCTTCGGCGAGACCTAAGTCAGCGAGCATGGCCTCAATCCATCCCAACACCGCGCCCGGCTTGTCCGCGAAGGCGGGCGGTCGAGCCCTATCTTCATTCCAGCCTATCCGCTGCGCGCTCGCGGCACGCTGTTTCTTGATACTTGGAACTTGTCACTTGGAACTTCGCGGGGCGCTAAGCGTCCCGGGCCGCCGCTTTTCCCGCCAGATGCCCAGTGGTCCAGGCCGACTGAAAATTGAACCCACCCGTGATCCCATCGATATCGAGCACCTCGCCGGCAAAGTGCAGTCCCGGGCACTTACGGCTTTCCATGCGTTTGAAATCGACCTCCTTCAATCGCACGCCGCCGCACGTTACAAACTCCTCCTTGTTCATGCTCTTGCCGGTGACCTGAAAGGCACTGCCCGCCACCGCCGCCGCCAGCGCGTTCAATCCCGCCTTCGGCAGATTCACCCACATGGTGCCCTCCGCGATATCGGCCGCCTGCACCAACCGTTCCCAAAGCCGACCCGGCAACCCCAGCGGGTTGGCATTAGGAATCTGTTTCTTGCCGAGCGCTCCCCGCCCCTCACCAAGTTGCTCCCGCAGGCGTTGTTCGTTGGCATCACCGCTCCAAGCGACTCTCACCTCGAACCGATAATCGTGGGCGGCCAGCTCGCGGGCTCCCCAGGCCGACAGTCGCAGGATCCCGGGACCGCTCAGTCCCCAATGGGTCACCAACACCGGGCCTCGTTCCCGCAGTTTCGTGCCGGGCACCCAGACCTCCGCCTCAGGCACCGACAGACCCTCGATACCCGTCAGACGCTCATCTTCGATTTGAAACGTGAAAAGCGACGGCGCCAGAGACTCGATCGTATGACCCAGGGACTCCGCCATGGCGTGCCCCCCCGATCCTCGATTGCCGCCGGTGGTGATGATCACGCGATCAAACCGCTCCACGTTGCCGTCGCCCAAAGTGAGTTGAAATTCGGTTTCGGCGGAACCTTCCAGCGCCCGCACCGGGGTCCGCATGCGCACGGCCACCGCCAACTCCGCCACCGCATGCTGCAGGCAATCCACAATCGTGCTCGAGTCATCGGTCGTGGGAAACATCCGCCCAGCGGCTTCGGTTTTCAGGTCCACCCCCCGCGCGGCAAACCAGGCAATCGTTTCCCGGGGTCCGAATTGATGCAACGGCCCGATGAGCTCCCGCGATCCCCGCGGATACCGTTTTACGAGCTCCCGGGGTTCGAAACACGCATGCGTGGTGTTGCACCGTCCGCCACCCGAGATCCGGACCTTGGCCAGCGTATGCGCCGTGGCCTCGAAGAGCACCACCTTGGCCGCCCGGTCGGTTTCCGCTGCAGTGATTGCCGCAAAATACCCCGCGGCCCCTCCGCCAATGATTGCGATTCGTCTCGGATCCATGGTTCAACCAACCCGTGACGTTTGCGGAGCTGAAAGCAATAGCCGACCACGAAGTCGCCACCACCCTCGACGAGCTGCCGGACGAACTACGGGCCCTGGCAGAACGCATCCCCGTGCTCCACCACCACCTGCCCTCCGCCGAGATCCTCGGCGAGCAGTTCGAGCCCGACATCCTGGGAATGTTCGTGGGTCCTCCCCACAGCGAGACCGGCGGCGACACCAATGACATGCCCTCGCAAATACTGCTGTTTCTCGGCAATCTCTGGGAATTTGCGGAGGCCGATCGCCAGATCTTCGCCGACGAAGTCCACATCACCTACCTGCACGAACTGGGACACTACTTCGGCTGGGACGAAGACGATCTGGCCGCGCGGGACTTGGACTGAAGGTCGGCCGGAGAGGGTAAAAGGGGTCGGTGTCGTTAAAATGTGAATGGAGCCCGACAGGGCAGAATTCACATTTTCCGACCCGACCCCTTTTCGGGTCCGTCGGCGTCCCTGGGCTGCATTCACATTTTAACGACACCGACCCCGCCCTTCTCGGCTCGACTCACAGAGCTTTTGCGCGGTTAAAGATGGAACATCCCCCACAATTCGGCATTCCAATGGACGGAGTCCCGTGCATAGTGCGGGATAGATCCTTTTCGATATGAAGCGTTTTATCCTCCTCGCCCTCGCCTTCACGGCCACCGCACTTGCTGTGCAGGCCGATCGCGCCCTGCCCCGCAAAGACTACGTCACGCGCGTGGAATCCTGCGAAGCGATCATCCGCGAATTCCAATATGACCCCGCCACCCGCATTCCCGCGGAGGTCCTCCAGGCCGCGAAAACGATCGTAATCACCAACCAGTTCAAGGCCGGTTTTATTTTCGGCGTGAAGGACGGATACGGCGTTGTGCTCTCCAAGCGACCCGACGGCACCTGGGGGCTCCCCGCATTCGTCAACGCCGGTGAAGCCAGCTTCGGCCTGCAACTCGGCGCCAACGCCATCGAGACCGTTCTCATCATCACGGATGAGTCCGTCCAACCCCTGCTCTATAAAAACAAGTTCAACGTGGGCGTGGACGCCAAGGCCATCGCGGGACCGAGTGTCGCCGAGGCCGAGAAGGTCACCAAGATGCTCAAGGAAGCGCCCATTCTGGTCTACACCAAGAAGAAGGGGCTCTTCGCCGGAGCGACCGTGAAAGCGGGATGGCTCTCCGCCAACAACCGCGGCAACCGCGCCTTCTACAACACCCGCTACTCCATGCCGGAGATCCTGGTCGGGGATTGGATTCCTACCCAGCCTGAGGTGGAACCCCTCCGCGACTACATCGGCCAGATCACGCGCTGAGCGTTTTCGAACCCGACCCAATTCTTCGCCCGGACCGCGCGTCCGGGCTTTGTTGTGGTCTCAATAGTTCAAGCCCGTCAGCGCGGGTAGAGCGAGCGTACGAAACCCCACCCCAACGGGGCCGGGAGGGATTGTCAGCTCCGCGACTCACGCGGTGGACTCTTGAGCGTCTTGACCATGGCGGCGATGACTTTATCCGCCACCTTCGCCTGCATGGCCACCCGGCTCAAACCCTTGCCACTCACTTTGCCCGTCTTGTAGCTCCACTTCCGCCCGGGGCCTTTCTGCGCAATGGCCCAGAAGGCGAACGGGTGCTTTACCCCGTTGGCCGAATCCGGCTCCGCATACCCCGTCGTGGCCACACCGATGCTGGCGCCCAACTTGGTCGCAGCGCCTTTCGCCATCTGCTCCGCCACCTTCGGGCTCACCGCATTGCAGTCCTCCGCGAGTTTACGGTTCACGCCCAATTGGGAGACCTTCGCATCGATGGTGTAAGCCGTGATGCCCCCGCGGAAGAAGTTCGATGCGCCCGAAATCAAGCCAATCCGGGACTGGATCTGTCCCGCTGTCAGGCTTTCGGCGACCGCGAGCGTGCGGCCGGCCCCGGCACCCGTGGTGAGCCGGGCCTTCAGTCGCATCAAGTCCCCCCAGTCGAACTCACCCATCGGATTAATCGGGTGGCGATAGTGGGACTTTTTGTTGGAGGCCTCTTCGCCCTTTTTCTCTGCCTTGGCCTGAGCCTGCGCACGGCGCACCCGCCAGCGGAATTCCTTTTTCAGAATGAAACCACAACAGGTCGGCGCCCCGCATCGGCACGGATGCTCCTCGTAGTTTTCCCAATCGAATCCGTAGTCGTAATTGAGCTCCTCCCCCGCTGCGATATTACGAACCGCTGAAATCCAAATACCGCCGTCGACATAGTCGGTGTCACAATTCGGATCACAGGAGTGATTGATCAACCGCGCCGTGTTCCATTCCACATCGCCGTCGAGATCGTAGCGTTTGTTCAACTCGAAGAGATAGACACAACCGTCGCCGCCCTTCTCCTGTCGCGCCCGCCGTACTTCGTCGCGTCGATCGGATTCCGCCTTGGTTATTTTTTCACCCACATATTCGATCACCTTCGTGCCCGCCGGAATGTCTTTGGCCGCGTAGAGACCGTATCCGTGCACGGCGGAGTCCGCTTTGCGGGCCCAGGGAGAGGTAGTGGGTTTGGGGTTCTTTTTGCTCATGCGATTTCTACGCCAACCGGGCAATGGTCGCTGCCCATGACTTGAGGACTGATCCACGCGCCTTTTACGCGGGGGAGAAATTTCTGGGAGGCCATGAAGTAATCAATGCGCCACCCGATGTTGCGGCCGCGCGCCCCGGCCCGGTAGGTCCACCACGAGTAGTGCCCGGGGCCTTTTTCGAATTCCCGAAACGTATCGACAAACCCCTTGGCCAAAAAGCGATCGAACCCCGCCCGCTCTTCCTCCGTGAAACCGGGGTTACCCACATTGGCCTTCGGCCGCGCAAGGTCGATTTCCTGGTGCGCTACATTCAAATCACCGCAGAAAATGACCGGCTTCTTGCGATCGAGCTTTTTGAGATACTTGCAGAAATCCTCATCCCACCGTTGGCGATAATCCAGCCTCCGCAGCTCGTTCTGGGCGTTGGGCACATAGACATTAACCAGGAAGAAGTCCTCAAACTCGGCTGTCTGCGTGCGGCCCTCCTGGTCGTGCTCTTCGCTGCCGATACCTTCGGTCACCTGCAGCGGTGTCACCCGGGAGATGAACCCGGTGCCGCTATAGCCCTTTTTGACCGCGGCGCTAAAGACGGCAGTGTAGCCTTCGGGCCAATCGACATGCGCCACATCGGCCGGTTGGCACTTGGTTTCCTGGAGACACAAGACGTCGGGCTGCTCGGTCGCCATGAAGTCCAAAAACCCCTTCTTTAATACCGCACGCAGGCCATTCACGTTCCAGGAAACCAGTTTCATGGCCGCGCAGGCTTCGGATGACAGCCGAAGTTTTCAACCCTCCACTTGCTGAAATTGCGGTCACGGCCGTTCGGATTGCCAAGCGCCTCTTCGCCACCCCATGTTGCTCCGCTCCGCCATGTCCATCTTTGCACCACTTCCTCTTGGGCAACCCATTCCCGACCGCCCCCACGCGGTTTCGTGCAGCATCCCCACGATGCGGGATGTGGTCGGGTATGAAGAGAAGAATCCGGCCACCGTCCAGCATCTGACCAGCGGCTACCCGCGCTTCGTACTGCACCAATTTAATGAACGACTAACCGCGTGCATTCGAGAGGAGATCGGGATCGAAGCCCCCCACACGTGGTTGACCTGTTCCGCGGCGATGGCTCGAAACTTGGTCCAGGAATTGGGCCATGGCGCGCGCGCCTTCGAACATCAAGGTATCCACGGGGTCGCCCACTCCGGTGATGCCGCCACGGCAACCCAGGCCCGTCGCTATTTGCAGAACATCGGGGGATTCCTCAGTAGCCGCGAAGCCGAAGACCAACTCGCAGTCCGCGGGTTGATCGCATCGGTCACCGAAGAGCTGGCGCCCCTCGAGGAGGCGGCCGCGACGATTCGCGACGTGCTGGTGGAGGCCCATGCCGGTTCGCGAACGCAGGATATCTGGCTCGCTCCATCTGGCATGAATGCCTTCCACGCTGCCTGGCGGTCGGTCGCCGACCTTCAGGCGGAACGGGGTCGTACGGTATGGATTCAGCTCGGCTGGCTCTACCTCGATACCATCGCCCAGTTAAAACGCTTCGCGCCAGAGAAGGCCGACTACGTCTGCCTCGCCGACGTCAATGACCTCGCCGAGTTGGAACAAGTCGTCACCGCCGCCGGCGACCGCCTGGGTGGCCTCGTGACGGAAGTGCCCACCAACCCGCTGGTCCACACCGCCGACATCTCGCGGGTCGCCGGCATCGTCCACCGGGCCGGCGGGCGCGTGGTGCTCGATCCGACCTTGGTTTCGCCTTTCAACATTCGCCTGCTCGAACACAGCGATGTGGTGGTCAACAGCCTCACCAAATACGCGGCCAACGAAGGCGATGTAATTGCTGGCTCGGTCATCATTAATCCTCACGGCCCCGATGCGGACGTATTACGCGAGCGTATCGCTTCCCGACTCGATCCCGTTTACCCGCGCGACCTACAGCGATTGGCGGCCCAGATTCCCTACTACGAATCGACTGTTCAGCGCACCAACGAAACCGCCCTGCAGGTGGTCGAGTATCTACGCAGCCATCCCACCGTGGAGCGCGTGTGGTGGAGCCTGCAGCCGGAAACCGCCGAAAACTTTGCCCGGATCGCCCGTCGTCCCGGCAACATCGGCAGCATGGTGAGCTTCACCGTCAACCGCCCCCTGGCCGACATTTACGACCGTCTGCCCCTGCCCAAGGGTCCGAGCTTTGGCATGAAGCATACGCTCATCTGCCCCTTCATCTACTTGGCACACTATGATCTGGTGACCTCGGAACCCGGCCGCGCCGAACTGGCGGCCGCCGGCATCCCGACGGAGCTCCTCCGCCTCTCCGTCGGCACCGAATCCGCCGCCGACATCATCGCCGCCCTGGCCGCCGGGTTGGACTAAGTTGAAGGCCGTTTATGAATCAGAAAACCCGCACAACCGGGCGCCTCGAGAATGGGGCCGGGAAAAACGATCATGGAAAATCCTCGCTCTCAATTTGGGTCGGCGCCGGCCCCCCCCCACCCGCCACGGTAAGCAGACCACAACCAAGGACTACCTGACTGAGATCAGAAACCGCGACCGAATCCAGAGCCGTGACACCCCTTCGCATTCGCCCTAACGATGCTGGCGCGCGCGGCGAACCCGCGCTACCTGGAGTCGGGACATCGAACCCTCAGCCAAGTGGGGCGGTTTCGCCGAAACCGCCGCGGCCACCTCCTTCGATGCCACCAACATGCATTTTGCCCATCAAGGCGGTCCCGAATGCCGCTCGCACGGAGGTGGTGGGTTGGCTGGGGGAAGCGCTTAAGGTTCGCGTCAAAGCACCACCGGTGGACGGCAAGGCCAACGCTGAGCTTTGCCGGTTCATGGCCGGGGAGCTGAAACTGCCCAAATCGGCTGTTTCGATCCATGGCGGAGCAACCACTCGCCAGAAACGATTGGAAATACACGGCGTTTCTATAACCGCTTTGCGGGAACGGTTTCCGTTATAAACGGTCTTCCTGCCATTCCATGCTTCGTCTGCGGTCCATCTTCACTTTCATCTCAACCCTGCTGTGGGCGGGGCTCGCCGCGGCTACCGAGTCGAATCACGATGCTCCGATTTTCCCCGACGAGGAGTGTTGCGGCCAAGCCATTGCAAGCCCGCCGCCGGCAAAGGCAGTCCCCGCCAACCTGGTCGAGGAGTTCAAAATCGTGTCGTGGAACATCGCCAAGGGCCACACCGACGGTTGGCTGGATGACCTGCGCGCGTTCGCTCATGACGCTCAACTGGTCATGCTGCAGGAGGCCGTCTTCACCGACAAAATGCGCCAACCCCACCCCGAGCCGATTTACTGGTCGTTTTCACCGGGCTATCGCACGGACGCCTACCGCAGCGGGGTCATGACGCTGAGTCGCGTAGAACCCACCATGATTTGCTCGCTGTCGTCCCGGGAGCCTTGGCTGCGCAGTCCGAAGACGACGAGCATCACGCAAT
>CAKZMS010000029.1 GCA_937128785.1 uncultured Opitutaceae bacterium
GCTGGTCGAGTCATCCGTTTAAACTCGCGCTCGACCGCAAAGCCCTGTGATTCCAAAAACCGCTGGAAGGCGATCTGTCGGACTGGAACATCAAGGTAAACGGGGCCAGCCCACTCACTCAGCGCAGCGGCAACCAGCGACTGGGCCATGGCGGTATCGCTGGCAAACAAAGGGCCGATCTGTCCGGCCACGCGGCCTTCGCGACCCAGCACCATTCCGCGCAAACGGCCCGCCGCATCACGCGTTCCCCATGCCGCCTCGGGCATTCGGCGGAGGCGGTCCCGCAGCATGGAGCTCCTCTTGAATCCACTGCAACGGGCATCGAGTTCCGCGAACTCAGCATGGTTGGTTGCTTCCAGCCTCCTACACCGCGAGACGTCGGATCCGAAATCGGGTTCTGGACAGAACATGCGCGCAATGCACTCGTCACCGGCGAACCCCATCTGCGCGTAAACAGGTTCACCCAGATGGGTGGCATCCAAGGCCGGAGCCATGCCACGGGCTTCCGCGTCCTCAATCGCACGCTGCATCAAGGTTCGAGCGAAACCCTGACCACGACAGGACTTAGCCACGATCACCATCGCAATCCAACAGCTGGCCGGCGGCAGATCCCACGCAACCGTCGTCCCGACCAATCCTCGGTCTCCCCAATCCAGTCCGTATGCATGGGCGTGGTTGAGAAAGAACCGCCAGTCGTTGGCCGTCTGGTTCCAGTTGGCCTCCGTGGAAAGTTCGAGGGCTCGCGGCAAGTCTTCCAGCCCCAACATTCGGATCCTTGGTTTGGCTTCGTTCACCACCCGGAAACCATCCCGATGACCGATTCCGCGTTGCAAACAAATACCTCGGACCGAAGCCTCTATTTCGTCCATGGCTGCCCGCTCCAAGTCTCCTCCCGCCCGCTCCGCCGATTCGCGAGACCATCTCTTACAGACGGCAATCCGCCTGTTTTCCGCCCATGGATATGACGGTGCTTCAGTCAACGACATCGTGGTCGCGGCCGGGATGAGCAAGCGCATGGTTTACCATTACTTTCAAAGTAAGGGACGCCTGTATCAGGAGGCGGTATTCTTCGCCTTCAACGCCTTGTCCGAAATGGAAAATAAAGCGGTGGCCCGAGCCGAGGGCTTGGAAAGCGGCGTGCTCAATCTCATCCACGTCTATTTCGAATTTCCGCGCCAGCATCCGAATTTTTCGCGACTCCTGCGCTGGGAAAATCTCAACGACGGACAAGGCATCAAGGATTCGCCTTTCCCGCTGTCCAAGGACCACGTGACCCGCTTTCTCAAGCAGGCGATCAAAGCGGAAGCCAACGGCAAAACCTGGCGATCAGACCTGGAAGCCAACCAACTGCTCATCACCATCATTGGCCTCTGCCAAGTCTACGTCTCCCACCGCTACACCCTTTCGCAGGGCCTGCACCGCAATCTCGGTTCCCCCGCGGCCATCAAACGCGGCATCGCCAACGCCGCCCACTACCTCCTCGCCGGCATGCGGCCGTGAACCAGCAAAGTGAAAACTGTCGGGCATAAAGCCCGACCCACCCTCAAGTTCCATGGCTTTGCTTGTGGGTCGGGCTTTATGCCCGACATCGTTGTCTCTCAGCGAGAGGCTACACCGAACACGCAAACGGCCCTCCCAAGCGATGTGTCATCTAATAGATGACATGTAGCTGTTTCACTTCACCACCAGCTGGATTCCCGCGCCGCGCGCAACGCTTCCTCCAATGACGGCAAATACGGGTGCCACTTGCGGCCCCACTCCAGGCTGAGCGGACCACCGTAGCCGTCCGTGATCAATTGATCACGGAGCACGCCCATGGGAAACATTCCTTCCCCCGGCAGCGTGTGGGTGAAAGCCCGTCCTTCCGGTCCACCCGGAACTCCATCCTTCACGTGAATGTGGATGACGTGGTCCTGAATCATCGCCCAGGTCTCCAAAGGATCTTCATCCCCCTTAGACCAGGTGTGAAAAGCATCCCACAAGATGGCCGTATGCGCCGGAGCCGCCCGCATGAAACGCTGCACCGCCGCGCCCGTGATCAGCGTGTCATGCGTTTCGATCATGAGCAGGCTTCCCCAACCGTGGTCAGTCCGCTGCTGTTGCCACCATTGCAAACGAGCCAGGCCCTTCGCGATATGCTCATCGTCGAGCGTCTCCCCGCCGTCGAAAACGCGAATGGGCACACCCCCCAATGCCTCCGCCCACGGCGCAAGGGCGAGCAGCTCATCTTCCCCTTCCTGGTCGTCCGCCATGAGCCGGCACGACGCATCCAAGGCCACGACCCGAACATGCGTCGAGGTCACGTAATCCCGCAAGGTCTGCGGGCGGTCGAAGTGTTTGGCGAAGTAGGCCGGCAGATCAATTTGGCCACCGAGGGTGCGCAGCTCCACGGCCGGCAACCGATGGCGAATCGCCAAATCCAAAACCTCCGGCAGTTCCAGTTCGGCACAACCGAGGCTGGAGAACGCCAACTGATAATGCGTTTCGAGCATGCTTTAGATCGTGGCCGAAATTTCCGGCCTGTCACCTTTATCCAAAATCCGCACGCGGCCGGTGCGACCCGGGCCACCTACCGACACCTCGCTCGCTTCGCCCACTTCGCGAATCTCGATGGGCAACGCCGCATTTCCCGAGCGCGCCAGGCTCACGGCCGAAACCATCGTGGTCGCCATGGTCTTCCGCGTGGAGCGCTGCACCACAAACGGATTCTGCTTGGCGCGGTCTTCCGGAATCGGGAGTTGCTCCACCGCCAGGGAGAAGGGCTCGCGACAATACACCTTGCCCGCGGCAAACGCGCCCGGACGGCGAATGGTAAACTCATCATCCTTCGCCGTGAGGATCGCCTGCCCGTCCCAGTTGTAGCCAAAGTAGCGGGCTTCGTAGATGGACTCCTCGCGGTATTTGGTGAATCGATCCACCACAACCACCGCCGGCAGATCATAGAATACCACGATTGCGCGCACGACCGCCCGCGTGTTGTAGTTTTTGACCCGATACGGCTGCGTGGCGTCGCTTATCCACCAATCATAACCGGAGCCTGATTTGTGGTCAGTGATCCGGGCCTGGCAGATCGTCTTATTGGTGCCCTCCACGCCGTTGTTGTAGAGATGGCCTTCGCCGTCGATCAGCACCGCGCTGTGCCCGGCCGATTCCCGCATAATCCAGGACGGGTCATGAAAGTTGTAAGGCGGGCGGATCGGATCGGCGATCAACTGCTCGCCAAATGCTTTCACGATCAGGCTGTTCCGATCGCCATGCTCATGGTTGTAGCCCACGCCGCTGCGCAAACTCACCACGAGGTCCTTGGGTTCATACCCGGTGCGCGCCACGATCCACTGCAGGTCGGAATACCACGTCTTGGCCTCCGCCTTGGGCTCAACGGGCTTGACCGTGTCATCGTAGTAAATGAACGACCAAATCGTATCCAAAGCCCCGAGGTTTTCGCCGAACCACTGCGCCCGGCCGTCGCGATTCTTCCGTGCCACCCAGCACGGCACCGCTGTGCGCAGCTCGAACCGACCGGTCTTGTAGTCGTTGTTCATCATCTCGCGCGGCCGCCCATTGTCGCCAATGTTCACCACTTCGTAAGGATTCTCATCCGTCGCCATCGAGAGTTGCAGGTAGGACTCCACGTTGCCCGACCAATTGATGTCCAACTCGAGCGGGAGCACGCCACTCGTGTTCAATGCCTGCAGGCCGACGATGATGCTGCGCGTCGTGTAATCCGCGTAGTGCACGCCCTCACCATAACCGCCGTCGGGCAGGTAGATTTGCTCGAACGCCTTGAGATGCGAAACGGCCATCTCCAACCAACGATCAATCTGCGAGTGGTCCTCCCCGTAGAGCGCGATCGTCGATAGCCCCACCGCCAACGCACCGGCCGGTTTGGCCCGCAAATTGGTGTCCTGCGTGATCTCCGGACGCCGCCAACTGTCGTTGGGAAACTTCAGTCGTTCGGCTCCCACCGGGGTCGCCGGATTCACATCCCACCCTCGATACTCCCGCGGGTAGCGCACGTTGTGCAGCCCGGTGAAACAGGGCTCACAGCCTTTTTCGCCCAGGGCCTTGATCCATTCCTTGCGTTCCTCCTTGGAGAGATAATCGCCGAGATAATCGATCGCGCAGGATACCGCAATGGTCGTGCTCGACGCCCGTTGCACCGCCACCACTTTCTCGCCGCCCTCGAGAAAGAAATCCCACACCGGAAACTTCATGATCGCCCGCACGCACTCCAACGCCAATTCGGCCGCATCGGCGTCGCCGGTCATCAGATAGATCCACGCCATGTATTCCGCGCGATCCCCGGCCCGGACGATGTCCCGCAAGGGGTCGTTGTAATTGATTTCCTCGCGCAGAAACGTCCGCTCCTCCTCACGATCGATCCGCATCAGCCCTTCGCGTAATCCCACGAACCGCGGATGGTTCGCCCAGCGATCCCGCATGCCCGGCAAATCCTCGGCCGTGAAAAACAATTTTGGGCCCTCTCCCTCCTTTATCGACTGCCCCCACCAGCGATCCGGAGCCGCCATGGCGCTGCCCGCCGCAGCCACGACCGGAGTGGCGCCAAATAGTTTCAGGATCTCACGGCGGGAGTAAAAATAAGGCATGGCGGAGGTGCGGCCGAAGCCGCGGTGGAGGGATGAAATTTCAGACCAAGTCGCTGGTTGCGTCGGTTCGAGGAACCGGGAAAAACCAAGGCCGATTCCACCGCCGGCGCAAGGGTAACCCATCGGTTACTTTGCCCTCGCCGGTCTGATCGTGTTGCGCAAGTTTGAGCCCTGCCACCATGTCCGACTCCGCCTCTACCCCTATTGTCGATGAACCCTTCCCGCTACCCCGGCGCTGGGGAGCCGAGGAAACCGAGCGTCTCGCCGCGGCCATGCAGCAGCAATCCCTTTTCTACTGGAAGGGGCCTCAAACCGAGGCACTGCTCGCCGCCTTCCGCGACATCTATCCCCTGCAACATCTGTTCCCCTGTTCATCAGGCACGGCTTCAGTGCACCTGGCCATTGCCGCCTGCAAATTCAAACCCGGCGCTGAAGTATTGGTCCCCGCGATCACGGACATGGGCTCCTGCATCGGCATACTCCACCAGTTGCTGGTGCCCGTCTTCGTCGATATCGACCCGCGCACCTACAACGTCCCGCCAGAGAAGCTGAAAGCCGCCATCACGCCCCGAACCAAAGCCATTCTGGCCGTTCACCTCACCGGCACACCCGTCGACCTCGATGCCTATCGCGACATCGCCGACGAACACGACCTCGTGCTCATCGAAGACTGCGCCCAAGCGTGGGGCACGAAATACGGCGACCGCTACACCGGCACGGTGGGGGATTTGGCCTGTTGGTCCTTCAATGACTACAAACACCTGTCCTGTGGCGACGGTGGTATGGTGGGCACCAATGACGACGCCATCGGTCTGCATCTCGGTAAATGGGGCGACAAGTGCTACAACCGCATCACCGGAATCCGTAACCCCGACGAACTCGCCTACAATTATCGTATGAGCGAACCACTGTCGGCGGTATGCACCGCCCAGATGGGCAAGCACGACGCCATCGTCGGTCCCCGCACCGCCCGCGGACGCCAGTTGAACGCCGCCTTGGCTGATGTGCCCGGCGTCCTGCCACCGCACATCCGGGAAGAAGACACCCCCACGTTCTACAACTACATCTTCCGCCTCGATCTGGAGCGGCTCGGCTGCAGCCAGGACGAGTTCATTGCCGCGCTCGTGGCCGAAGGCGTGAACGCTAACAGCTATTTGCCCGACCCCGTCTACCGCTACGACTTGTTTCAAAACCACAATTTCTTCGCCGACACCTGGCCGGTCCGGGAAATGGGTCTAACCGAGATGGACTATACCAAAGTGGTTTGTCCCGAGTCCGAGAAGTTCCTCAACGACTGCGTCCAGCTGCCGTTCAACGAAGCCATGACCGAATCCTACATCGCCAAGGTCGCCCGCGCCATCCGCACCGTCGCAAGCCGTCTACTGAAACCGTCAGCCTGATTTTCTTAACCACCGATTTCACGGATTAACACAGATCCACTCCACCGCAGTTTTTATGGAGATCTGATCCGTGAATGACTGAGTAATCTGTGGTCAAAACAAACACCCGCCGCTCTAAACCTTTCCAAAATGAATTTCTCTCCCCCCCGTCCCACCGGCACCCGACTCTCACGACGCGATATGCTCAAATTTCTGGCCGCCGCGCCGTTGGTCGCGGGGCCGTTGGCTGCCGGCATCGAACTGCCGTCCGATACCATATTCGTGCCCTCCAAGGGGATGCCCGATGTGTCGCTGCAAAACATCGGCCTGCCCGCCGACACCCGAATCCCGGTCGCCTGTAATCGCGACTACTGGGAACTTTACCCCACCGCGGAGACCATTGCGCTGGAGGGGATCGAGCAACTCGACGAGGGCGTTGGCCTGCGCTTCATCTTCACCACCGAGAACTTTGATCTCGACCGGATCGACTTCACCAGCGAAGGACCCGTGGAGGTCACCGCGGAGGACCATGCCCTCGTGGTGGTCTTTCCCGAGGTCGTCAGCCTGACCCACCAGTCTGCCCGGGTGAAGTTCCACGGCGTGATGGCCGGCGGCGTGACGGCCGGCGGCGAACGTTCGCCCGAGTACTTCTTCAACCTGCAGTACAACTCCAACGCGCAGGACGCCGCCGCCGGCCGCACGATGTTTTCCCGGATCGGTTTCCGGGAATCAAACCTCCGGCTCGCCTACTCCCACGTGGATGAATGGATCATGGAGAATCCCACCGACGAGGACCGCGCCTATGCTCGGAAACAGTGGGGACGCTTGAAGGAGGGGCACGCCTCCACCTTCCCGCAGGCTCGCGCCATCATGCGCAACCTCATCACCACATTTGAGCCCCACCGGGGCACACCTTCCGATGCCATGGACGGCCTGCATCCCTTCCGCCAACTGGAGCGGCTCACCGACGGAGTCGATCGGTGCTGGTGCGCCAACATGGTCGAGATTTGCAGTCTCGCCTTCAACGCGCTGGACATCCCCTGCCGCCTCGTGCGCATGCGCCATACCTACCACAATGCCGACCCTCAACAGCCGGGCAAGGAATTCGAGTTCATGCTGTGCGGGGGGCATACCATCGCCGAGGTCTATGACGATTCGACCCAACAGTGGTATTACCTGGACCCCAGCCAGCGCATCGTCGGAGTGAAGGATTCAGCCGGCGAATACCTCAATTTCTTCGAGTTGCATCTGCAGGTAAACCAACCCCACCGCAACACCGGCCTCGTCCTCGACGCGGTGGACCCGGCCAATGGCCAAATCATTCCGGAGACCTGGGCCGAAAGCCCCCGCCAGCCCAACCTCGCCCACTTCGCCCGCCGCGAACAACGCTTCTACTACTTCCGCCGCGACGCGCAGGCCCCGGGAACGCCGAGCTCCAGCTCGGCCCCACCCAGCAGAGAGTTTAACCACTACGCCATGGGCGCGCACCAGGCGCGCCCACGGCCGGAGGCTGTCTCGCAACCGCCGCCAGGATGAAACTGTTGGGCATAAAGCCCAAACCACATATCCAAATCAGCGCCATTCGAAGGTGGGTCGGGCTTTACGCCCGACATTTCGGCTCTTCGCGCGTTTCCTCATTGGGTTTGGGACGGTGGCGGGACCACGCCCGCACCTGCCCCCAGGCCTCTCAGCCCACCACCCGCGCGATCCGGCGTAACCACCATCCCAATACAGCCAGGATCACGGCACCCAGCAGATTGATCGAAGCCGGGGCGATATCGGTCGTCGGCAGCAGCGTGCAACCCAGCAGCACCACGCTGAGCAGGTAACACACGTTGCCCACCATGCCGTAGACCTGCATCGCATTCGGATCGACGTCGCTGGGATCTTCATCAACCGGGGTGCGAAGGTCTGTATCCAGCTTCCTCGCTTCCTCACTGTTGGGATCGTCCGCCCGGTAAAAGAACGCCGAGATCACGAACACCGACGTGGACGCGACCACTGTGCCGATGACATTGCGGATGAACACCATGTCGGGAAACAGGTCCATGAAGAACATCGTGAAGGTTGTCGTCACCGCCGCGATCACGCAGGCAATGCCCGACCACCACGGAGTTTTGCGGTATACCAAGCCGAGAAAGACCGGCATCAGCATCGCACTCGTCACCATTGAGAAATACCGCAGGTTGAACTCAAACGCTCCGCCCAGGGTTGAGATGAAGAACGCGAATCCCACGCTCGCAAGGCCCACCACCAGCATCGTGTATTGCGCCGTGCGCATCTGGTGATGATCCGAAGGCTCGGAAAACCCGAACTGCTTGCGCAGCGGCACGTAGACATCCTTGGTGATCGAGGCCGAGAGCCAATTAAACGCATCGTTCGCTTGGCCCAGCGTCGCTGACAGGATGGCGGCCACCACGAACCCGATCATGCCGTGGGGTAGCAGCAGCATGGCCAGACTCACAAACGACGCCTCCGCCGGTTCGGCCCAGTTGGGCCAGAGCAGCGCGATCTCGGGAAAGATCACCCGAGACCCCATGACCGGCAGGATCCACAGCAAGGGACCGAACAATGAAAGCCACGCGCACAGCATCGCCATCTTTCTGGCGTCCCGCTCCGTCGGCACGCTGTTGTAGCGCTGCACCAGATGCCAGGCGACGTTGTAGCCCAGAATGATCTGGATGATGTAAGAGCCCAAAAACCACGGGTTGGTCGGGTCCCCGTGGGGTATCAACAACTCCACCGGTAATTCATCAAATATCCGCCCGATTCCCGCGATGATTCCGCCACCCACTTCCGTTCCGAGATAGTGCATCGAGATCGGCAGAATCAAAATCGAGACCACCAAAATGACCACCCCCTGGACCGCGTCCGAAAGCACCGCTCCCCACAGGCCACCGATCACCGAATACACAATCATCACAACGCCCGTGACCAACATGGTGAGCTGCAGGCCGGTCAGCTCGAACCCCAGAACAGAAAAGGTCTCCACATCCAGGCCCACCGCGGCGGACACGAAGATCGCCAGGATGTAGAGCCCTTGGGACAGGCCCACGATCTGGATCGGGATGGAGCATACCGTGAAGAAATAGGTGGTCGACGAAGAGTAGCGTCGGGTCAGGAACTGCAACGGCGCCGCAATCCGCGCCCGTCGCCACATCGGCGCGAAATACTTGTAGCCGAGCAGATACGCCCAGAAAGCCGACGTGAACAGCAGCGCCGCGCTGGTGCCGTTGTTGTAGGTGTAGCCCGCCGCCGCCACGAACATGAACGCGGAAAACCCGGACACCCAGTTAGACACCCCGGCCATGAACCACGGCACCTGGCCGCCCGCCTTGAAGAAATCGTCCGTGCCTTTGTTCTTCCGGGCCGAATAAATGCCGACCCAGATCACGATGCCGAAGTAGAGCAGAATAATGCCCATATCGAAGGCATTGACGGTGCTCAGTTCAGGCATGGCGGGATTCGGATTCGGAAACGACGGAGGCGGAAGGTAACCAGCCGGTTACTCACGAGCCGAGAGTGTCCGGCGCGGGAGTGACCGCGAGCAGAAAACCACCCGTTCGGCTCATGCTGGACTCGACGCGGTCCGGCATCTTACCTCCCTCCATGCCGGATCCCATTCCCGTTTGTTGCGCGTTGATTGAGCACGAGGGCCGTGTGCTCATCGCCCAACGCCCTTTCGACAAACACCTCGCCGGCCAATGGGAGTTTCCGGGCGGTAAGGTGGAGGCCGATGAGAGTCCGGAAGATGCCCTGCACCGCGAGATCGAAGAGGAGCTCGGCTGTCGCCTGACCGATCTCCGCCCCCTCCCTCCGGTGGAGCACGACTACGGCAAGACCCGCATCCGGCTTCATCCCTTTGTCGCCCGCCTGGCCCCTCACTCCTCCTTTCCGCGGGCCATCGAACATATCGCCCTCAGCTGGCTCGACCGTGCGGAATTATCCACCGCAGAACTCGCGCCCGCCGACATTCCGGTTTTAAAGTCCTACCTCACTCCGTCGGACTCGCTCCTCCCTTTTCGATGCCCATGCCCTACTCTCTCCCCCGCCATCACTGGTTCGCAGCCCTCCTGCTCGCGTCCACCGGCCCCACCCCATGCCTGTTCGCGCAAAATTCCAGCGCCGTACCGGTCGTTGCCGTGGAAGCCAGAAGCGAAGTGGTGACCGAGAAATTTGTCCTCACCGGAACCGTCACTCCCCGCCAACAGGCCGCCCTCTCCCCGCGCGCGGGCGGTTTGGTGGAAACCGTGCACGTCGATGCCGGCGCCGAAGTCACGCAAGGCGATGTGTTGGTCACGCTCGATGCCGCCATGGCCAAACTCGCCCTGCAGGCCACGGAATCTCAACTGGCCCAGGCCCAAGCGCAGCTGGCCGAGAGCGAACGCCTGGTGAAGGAGGCAAAAGACCTGCTCGAACGGAACTCCATTCCGGAAACCCAGGTCATGACCCGCGAAGCCGAGGTGGCGATCGCCGCCGCTGCCGCCCGCCGCGCCGATGCCGCCCACCGGCAACAAGCCGAATTGGTCGCAAGGCATCACGTCGTGGCTCCCTTCAGCGGAGTGATTACCCGCAAACTCACCGAGGCCGGCGAATGGGTGACCACCGGCACCCCCGTGATGCGTCTGGTCTCCCTCGAGGGTGCTCGCGTCGATGTCCAGGTTCCACAGGAACGCATCAGTGCCATCACGCCCCGCACCCCGGTTGAGTTCGAACTCGCCTCCGACCCCGGCAACCTAATACCAGGAACCATCACGGCCCGGGTGCCGGTCAGTAATCCCGACACCCGCTCCGCTCTCGTGCGGATTGAGCCCCGCGAATCTTCCGCACAGGTCACGCCGGGCAAATCCGCCCGGGTTACGTTCCGCCTCGCCAGTGATCGCCCGGTCCTCACCGGGCCGCGCGATGCGGTCATCCGTCGGGCCGACGGCACCGTCAACGCCTGGATCGCCGAACCCGCCGGCTCCGGTTGGACGGCGACCATGCGGCGTCTGGAACTGGGTCGCACGTTTTCCGACCAAGTCGAAGTGCGCGATGGTCTGGAAGCCGGCCAACTGGTTATCATCCGCGGCAACGAAACCCTGCAACCCGGTCAGGCCGTGCGACTGGAAAACAACTAACCCTCTGTCCATTCTCATCGTCGGACATAAAGCCCGACCTACCGCTTACCTTCACCCCATTCGTGGGTCGGGCTTTATGCCCGACATCCTTACCTCCCCGCCTCCATGTTCGAAGCCCTCCTCCGTCGCGGCACCCTCCTCACCGTCATTCTGTTGATCGTGTGCCTATTCGGCGTGCTCGCCGCCCTGCGCGTGCCGGTGCAGATGATTCCCGACCTGGAAGTCCGCACCATCAGCGTCATCACCTCCTGGCCCGGCGCCACCCCGCAGGACGTGGAAAAGGAAATCCTGATCGAGCAGGAGGAATACCTGCGCGGCATCCCCAATCTCCAACGCATCGTTTCCAGCGCGTCGACTGGCTCAGCCAACATCCAGCTCGAGTTCCCTTTCGGCACCGACATCAACGACGCCCTCGTCCGGGTGAACAACGCGTTGAGCCAGGTCCCGGCGTATCCGGAAAACGTCGACGAACCGCGCCTGCTCACGAGCTCCTTCTCCAACAACGCCTTTCTCCACTTCGGCATTTCCCCGCTCGAGGGCAATCCGCGCCAGCTCAACATGACGATGATGCGCGACTTCGTGGACGACTTTGTGCGCACGCGCCTCGAACGCGCCCCCGGCGTATCCCAGGTCAACCTCAGCGGCGGCGCCGAGCGCCAGATCCAAGTGATGGTGGACCCGGAAAAACTCGCCGCCCGCGGCATCACCCTCACGCAGGTGCGCTCCGCCATCCGCGAGCGCAACCGCGACCTTTCCGGCGGCGACATCGATACCGGGAAGCGCCGCTACCTGATCCGCACGATCTCGCGTTTCGATTCTCCGGAGGAATTGGGCCAGCTCATCATCGCCGATCGGGACAACACCCTGATCCGCCTGGAAGATGTGTCCGAGGTGCGGCTCCATCATGCCGAAGTGCGTGGCATCCGCCGTTTCGCCGGCGTGCCCATCCTGCTGGCCTCCATCCAACGTGAGACGGGAGCCAACGTCATCGAAGTCCGCACCGCCGTGCTCGAGGCGGTCAAGGAGGTGAACCGGGAGCTGCTCGGCCCCGCCGGCATGAAGATGGAGTTGTTCAACGACGACGTCGTTTACGTCGAGGACTCCATCGCGAACGTGTGGACCAATCTTTCGCTCGGCGCCGTCCTCGCTGCGTTTGTCATGTTCCTTTTCCTGCGATCCGTACCGCTGACCCTGGTCGGCGTATTGGGCATTCCCATCTGCACGATCGCCGCGTTCCTCGGCCTGTTCCTCGCCGGCCGCACCATCAACGTGATCTCCCTCGCCGGCGTGGCCTTCGCCATCGGCATGACCGTCGACAATACGATCGTCGTGCTCGAGGCGATCGAGATAGAACGCCGCCGCGGCAAGGGCCGCTTCGAGGCCGCCATCGCCGGGCTCAAACGCGTGTGGACCGCCGTGCTCGCTTCGACCGCCACCACGGTGCTCGTCTTCGTTCCCGTGCTCTTCGTGCAGGAGGAAGCCGGGCAGCTCTACTCTGACATCGCGATCGCCATCTCCGCTTCGATCATCCTCTCCATGATCATCGCGGTGACCCTCGTTCCCGCCGCGACGGCCCGCCTCAAGTTCACGCCTCGCCCGGTGGGCGACCGCGATCCCGCCCCCGCCCCGTTTAAACAAACCTTCATCAAACTGGTGCACTGGTTGGTGGGTTCCTCGCGGCGGCGGATCGCGTTTCTGGCGGGCACGATTGCCTTCACCGGCAGCGCGTTGCTGTTCCTCACCCCACCGGCCGAGTATCTGCCCGAAGGCGAGGAAGCCAAGACCTTCGCCCGCATGATCGCGCCCCCCGGCTATAGCCTGGCCGCCATGGAAGAAGTAATCAGCCAGGTGGAGGCGAAGTTCGTCCCACACGTGAAGGCCGACCGCACGGCTTACGACGCGGGCGAAACCGATGTGCCGCCGCTCAAACGATTCCTACTCATCGCGAATCCCGGATCGTTGTTAGCCATCGTCACCACCGAGGACCCCGGCGATATCAGTCCCTT